>JAAOZX010000447.1 GCA_012274225.1 Comamonadaceae bacterium
CCGAGACCGAATTCCGGCGCGATCCCATGGGTCACATCGGCGAAATTGCCCGATGGCGACGTCGGCCGGCCGCTCGTCTGGCCGTGGCCGCGCGGGTAGGCGCCCGGCGCAGCGGAAAGGCGGTTGCCGTCCTTGTTGGTGAGCGCCGTGAGGACTTGCGGGATGAACAGCGGCTGGGTGAAGGGTTGGTAGCCGAAGAAGCGGCCGATCTTGTCGAGCCCCGCAGCATACGTGCGTCCTTGCCGGTACGCGAACGGAACCAGCAGCCCGGCGCCCGTCGCCATGCCCCATTGGAGTACTTTTCGTCTGGGTACCATCATGCCGCCATCCTTCCAGCGTTGAATCTGGACCGTCGCCGCTATGGGTGGATCGGTTGTCCAAGCTGGTCGGCGACGCATTCTTCATGCCAAGCCGTCCGGCAGGGACCCGCCAAGTCCTGACGCGCGAGCGCATTTCCGGTGCGCGTGACGGCAATTTCGAGGCCGGTAATTCGCACGGCCGATGCCCCTGTTGCATTGCAGCGTGTGGGTCAAGTGAACTGGGGAATGGGTGATTTACCCCCCGGCCTTGGGTAAGAACCAGTACGCCACCTCGGCCTTCCCGCCAACTTGCGACTGCGAAAGCGGATAGCGATCAGCTCAGCCTTGTGCTCAAATTGAGCCCAGGAATCGAGCAGCATGAGCAATCAACAAAAACCTGTTCAAGAGGCAATCATCCGGCTTCGGGAGGCGGCCGTCGCCGACGCCCAAAGCAGCTCGGAGGAGAGCAAGCGCAAGCTGGCCTGGGCCGAGCTGGGGCTGTGGGAGGCAATCGGTGCCCTCACCCGAACGGACATCGCCGCTGCGGTCAAACGCGCGGAGAGCCGGCGCGTGCAGACGATTCAGGACAGCCTTCAGGGCCTTTTTCCGGAAGGAACCGTCGTCTTCTGCAAGCCCGAACACGGCGGCTCATTTGAAATCGACGGCCTGAACAAAGGGTCGACACCGCAAAACTGCGAAGTGTTGGCAAGCGGACAGGAAAGGGGCATGGCGCGCGATGAACGCCGCGAGCACTTTCTGGTCAGGGCCGGGGCCACCGTGTTCTTCTTTCGCGTCTGCTCGGCCGCTCCGGGAAGCGGGTATGACGAGTTCGTCGCTGGCCGGGGGTACGCGCACGCTTCTGACGCCGGGGCTCCCGAGCGACTGGAAGCCTACGCGCGCGACGCTATCCAAACCCTGTGCAACTGAGGCCACCGGCCATTCCTCGCGGTGCCACGAGCGAACGCGATGGCGCTCTCGGCAGGCTGTTCAAATAGCCTGCCGACCGGCGTGCTGCCACCGCGGTCGGTTATTTCGCCTTGACCGCCAACACCGGGCAGGAAACGGAAAGCAGGAGTTCCTGGGCCACGCTGCCCATGATGAGTTTTCCCACGGGGGAGCGCTTTCTGAGGCCGATGACGAGCACCGACACCTGCAGGGACTCGACCAGGGCCTCGATTTCCTCCACGGCGCTCTTGCCGCGAACGAACTGCTTGAACTCGGCATCGACGCCGGCATCCTTGAGCAACTTTTCCACCCGCTCGACTTCCTGGACATCGATCATCGATGCGTCTTCCTTGGTCCCGCCGGGACTGGCATTGACCACTACCATGCGTTCATTGCGGCGCTTGGCAATTTCCATAGCCTTGTCCAGGGCCGCGTGGCCTTCGGGACGGGCGACATAAGCTACCAGTATCGTCATCGGCTTGCTCCTTCCTTTTTCGGTGCCGTAGATAGTACGCCGGTTTGCAAAAGGCAGCCCACGGGCGAGTTATCCTGCGGCTTTCCGGATCTGCTGCAATGAAGAAGATTCTGGTCCTGGGTGGGACGGGGTTTGTCGGCCGGCACCTGTGCCAGGCGCTGGCGCGCCTGCAGTACGGCGTCACGGTGCCCTCGCGCAATCCTTCCGGGGCGCCGGCACTTCGATCGCTGCCCGGCCTGGAGTTGGTGCCAATTGATGTCCATGACGAAGGGGCGCTGGCCCGTCTGCTGCAGGGCCACGATGCGGTCGTGAACCTGGTCGCCATCCTGCACGGCAGCGCTTTCGATTTCGAGCGGGCTCACGTTGCCTTGGTGAAAAAGGTCGCGGGCGCTTGCGCCACTGCGGCGGTGCCGCGGCTGGTTCACATCAGCGCGCTCGGCGCCGGCAAGGACGCGCCATCGATGTACCAGCGCAGCAAGGCCGCCGGCGAAGCGGTGATCGAAGCCTCTCCGCTCGATTGGACCGTGCTGCGGCCGAGCGTCATCTTCGGCGAAGGCGATCAGTTCCTCACGCTGTTCGCCCGCCTGCAAGCGGTGCTGCCGGTCATGCCGCTGGCCGGGGCGGACACCCTGTTTCAACCGGTCTGGGTCGGCGATGTGGCCGAGGCCATCGTGCAGTGCCTCCAGCGGGACGACACCGGCAAGCGCGTCTACGAAGCCTGCGGACCCGAGCGTTTCAGCTTGCGGCAATTGGTGCAGATGGCGGGCCGCTGGTCCGGGCACGCCAGGCCGGTGATCGGTCTGCCCTCCCCAGTGGCCCGGCTTCAGGCCCTGCTGATGGAGATGGCACCCGGGCCCACCTTGATGAGCCGGGACAACCTCGACTCCATGAAGGTGGACAACGTGCCCAGTGGCAGCCTGCCGGGCCTCGACGCGCTGGGCATCACGCCTCATTCCTTGAGTGCCATCGCGCCCGCGTACCTCGGGACGGCGGCCGGAAGCCGCTGACCGGCCTCAACCCGTCATCGTGACCAGCATGGCCACCACGGCCAGCAGCATGACGCCCGTTCCAAGCCACCCCATTGCCTTCAGCCTCGCACTTGCAACCAGGCTGCCCATGATGTCCGGCCGGCCGGACATCAACATCATGACCACCATGATCGGGACGGAGATGACACCGTTGATCACGGCACTCCAGAACAATGCCTTGATCGGATCGATTGACGTGAATCCCAGGGCCACGCCCGCCAGGGTCGATGCGGCGATGATGCCGTAGAACTCCTTGGCCGCCGCAGGCTTGCTCTCCAGGCTGCCCTTCCACCGGAACGCACCTGCCATCGCATAGGCCGCCGAGCCGGCGAGGACGGGCACCGCGAGCAGGCCGGTTCCCACGATGCCGGCGGCAAAGAGCATGAAGGCGAATTCGCCGGCGATCGGACGCAGTGCCGTGGCGGCCTGGGCCGAAGTCTGGATGTCGGTGATTCCATGGGCGTTCAGCGTCACAGCGGTGGTCAACATGATGAAGAAGGCAACGATGTTCGAGAACGCCATTCCCATGAACGTGTCGATCTTGATGCGGCGCAGATTGCGGCCCGCCTGAGCCAGCGCGCGCTTCAGGGGCCGTCCCTCGGGATCCGCCCGCATCTCCTCGACTTCCTGCGAGGCCTGCCAGAAGAAGAGGTAGGGGCTGATCGTGGTGCCGAAGACCGCGACGACTGTGGTGATGTAGGCCTGCTTCCAGGCGATATGCGGAAGCACCGTGTGTTCGAGAACCGCCGGCCACGGCACATGCACGACGAATACCGTGCCCACGTAGGTCAGCAGCGCCAAGGTCAGCCACTTGAGCAAGTGGGAATATTTTCTGTAGGGGATGAACACTTGCAGCAGCACCGACAGGACGCCGAAGAGCACGACATACAAATGCGAGTTGCCGCCGGCGATCAGTTTCAGCGCGTCGGCCATCGCCGAGATGTCTGCCGCGATGTTGATCGTGTTGGCAACAACCAGCAGCGCGACGATCCCGTAGAGCAGCCATTTCGGATAGTGGCGGCGGATGTTGGTGGCCAGGCCGTGGCCGCTGACACGGCCGATGCGCGCGGCGATGAGCTGGATTCCCACCATCAGCGGATAGGTGAACAGCAGAGTCCAGAGCAGCCCATAGCCGAACTGCGCACCGGCCTGCGAATAAGTGGCGATCCCGCTCGGATCGTCATCGGCGGCGCCGGTGACGAGGCCGGGTCCAAGCTTGGCGATCCACGAGTCATCGTGAGGAGGCGCCTGCTGCACGGTTGCGGGGTTCTGGCGAGTGGACATGCGTTGGGTATGCGGCTGGGAGGCGTTCAGCTTTTCGATGCTAGCTCATGCGCGGGTTGCCTCGGTGAATCGCATACGTGCAGACGCCGGATGGCGGGCGCAATGCAATTCGGCCGTCATTTCGACGGCCGATCACGATCACTGCGGGACGGCTGCTGTGCCGTCGCGCATCAGGCGCTGGCTACTTCGTCGCGAAGGTCACGAGTCCCGCGGGAGCCTGCGGATCGCAAACGGAAGCGGCACAACCTGCCGGTGATGAGCCCGACGAGACCGGCACAAACGCCTTGGAGGTCACGCCGTCCACCGCGACGGAGTGCGCATTGTTGCCGGATGGAAGCATGGTCACCAGCGTACGCGTCGCCGCATCGACGATAGCCAGCATCGGTGTGCAGGGCGACGCCGCACTGCAGGCGCCATCGGTCGCCGCCTTGCCCGACGCCGTCCAGCGGCTGGCAGCGTTGTAATACCGGTTGGTGGCCGGATCGTAGGCCACCTGGTCGCCACCACCGGCATTGATCGACGCCAGGATGGTTCCGTTGCTGCGGTCCAGGATCTGCATCAGCAGCGGCGCTCCGGTCGTACCTTCGCGGCAGCCCACGGCGACATCGTTGTTAGGTCCGAGCGCGAGTCCGGTGGGGTCGCAATTGCCCTCGTCATAAGTGCGCACGCCGGCAAGGGCGAGGTAGTTCACGCTGCCGCCGGCCGGGATGGCGCGGATGGCCGCACCGGGCAGGGCCACGAATTCGCCGTGCGGATGTGCCGTGCTGCCGTCGTTGTTCAGGTAGAAGGTATCGCCTGCGGCGTCGTACTGGCATGCCTCCAGCCCCGCCGAAGCAGCGCCGGCCGCGTCGGTGAAGGTGACAGTGGCCACCACGGCCTGCGTGACCGTGTTGATCAGGGTCACGATTGGCGTATCGGCCTCGGGTGTCGCGATCATGTACAGGTTGTGTACAGAGTCGAGGCACCCTTCGTCGGCGCGTTTGCCGTTCGTGCCCACCGTGATCGTCTTCACGATCTGCTTTGCTGCGGGGTCGACGATCTTGACCGAGTTGACATCGCCGACGTACAGCAGATTGCCGACCGCGTTGATGCCGTTCGGCCCCGAGATCGAATTGTCGACCTTGCCGCCGGTGAGCCCGGTTCCGGCGAAGGCATTCGCACCGGTACCCTGGATTTGGGCGACGAGAGTGCTGGTCGCGGTATCGAATACATCGACAGCGGCGTTGGATCGATCGGTCAAGTAGTAGCGGTTGGCATTCACCGTCCCGAGATCGAAGCCGAAGTTGCTGCCGCCGCCGACGCCGGCGATCGGCGTCGTACTCAGAAAGCGGGCACCGGAGGAAGGACCGCCGTCGCCGCCGCCGCAAGCGGAAAGGATCATTGCCGCCGACAGGCAGCAAATCGAAACTGGTCGCATGAATGTCTCCATTTGAAATTGATGGTGCCAGGGGCCGCCGATATTAAGCGGCTCATGCGCATCGATGGGGACATTCGCGTGTAACGTTTTATTGCGGTAGCTAATTGGCAGCCGACTGGCAGCAGCTTGGCAGGAAGATCGGCTCGATTGTTGACGAACGAGCGCTACGCCTTAAAGTGAAATCACCCGATTCACCGGAGCCGGTTTCACGCTCTTGCCGGGGTGATCAGATACTTCGCCCCGGTGGCGCGTTGGCCGTAGGCCGCGATATGTTCCAGCGACAGGGCCTGCGCCAGCGAAACCTGCTGGGTATAGTGGCTCGCGAAAGTCGTCTTCAGTTCTGCGGCGATGCGCTTCCTGAAGGCCTGCATCGTTCCATCTTCAAGCTTCTGCATATAGGCGAAGACCAGCCAGCCACCCATGCCCCATGCCATGCCGAAGCTGCGGCTGAACTCGGTGGGACCGGTGTCCAGGCTGCCGTACAGGTACACCTGCTTGTGCGTCGGCGAGCCATAGCGGCTGTAGGTCGCCGCCGTTCGGACCAGCGCGGTCTCCATGCAGGCCAGGATCTGGCCCGCGAGCTTGCCGCCGCCGATCGCGTCGAAGGCCAGCGTCGCGCCCGTTGCGGCCAGCATATCGGTCAACTCCTGCAGGAAATTGGGCGAACCCGAATCGCAGACGTGAGTGGCGCCCAGCGAGCGCAGCAGTCGCACCTGCTCCGGCTTGCGCACGATGTTCACGAGCGGGATCTTTTCCTGCTGGCACAGCCGGTGGAGCATCTGGCCCAGATTGGAGGCCGCGGCGGTGTGGACGATCGCCTTGTGGCCATCGCGCCGCATGGTCGCCACCATGGTCAGTGCCGTCATCGGGTTGATGAAGCACGATGCGCCTTCGGCCGGCGTGGTGCCCTCCGGCAGCAACAGGCACTCCGCGGCCGGCAGGCAACGGTACTGCGAGTACATCGATCCGCCGAGCATCGCCACGGTCTTGCCCAAGAGCGCCTGGGCTGCCGGCGACGCGCCCGCTGCCACGACGATGCCCGCGCCCTCGTTGCCGACCGGCATGTCCTGGCCGACTCGACCGGCCATGGCTTTCATGGCGGTCTCTGGCACACGAGCCCTGAGTACGGGGCGCGCCACAGTCCCCGAAGCCTTCAAGGTGGTCAGGTCGGCAGCGCCGAACAGCAGCCCGAGATCGGAGGGATTGAGCGGCGATGCCTCGATGCGCACCAGCACATCGTCCGCCCCGGGCACTGGCACGGGTACCTCGGCCAGCGCGAGTTCCAGCTCGCCATCGGGACGGATGAGGGAGCGAAGTTGCAGGGCCGTGCGGGGGAGGGCGTTGGTCATTGCGCTAATGTAATCGCCCCCCTATGCTGGCTGCGATGAGACACATCCAATGCCAGGATATGGACGCGGCCGGATTCGCCCGCTTCGGCGAGGTGATCGATGCGGCCGGCAGCGCGCCGGAGCCGATCAACGATGGCACCACCCGGCGATTCCCCGACCTGGCCGAATTCGATATCGGCGACAGCCGGGTTCGCCCGGTGATCGGGATGTACCTTGCCGATGCCCGGGGCTTTCCATTGCGGATTGCTGCGCTCGAGCGGCACCGGCAAGCCAGTCAGGCCTTCATTCCGCTGGGCTTGCACCGCTTTGTGGTGGTGGTCGCACCGGCCGGAGACCATCCCGAATGGGACGAGGTCAAGGCCTTCGTCACGCGGCCGGGCCAGGGCGTCAGCCTGCATCGCGGCACCTGGCATCACGGTCTGGTGGCGCTCGGTGACGGCGACCGCTTTGCCGTGATCGAAGGAGGCAACTACCGGAACGATACCCAATTGTCCAGCGCACCGCGGGAACTGTGGCTCGATGGGCCGGTCCAACCTGTGTGACAGTGCCGGCAGCTCAGGCCGTTTTTTCAAAGCCCTACGGGGCAGGCTGGAACGCCAAATCGTTCAGCCCCTGCTCAGCTCGAGTGCGCTATAAGTTGTAGACATCAAAGGAGGCGAACATGAGCAGCTACCCGGCCCTGGCAATCCGCACTCATCTCAGCAGCGGCGTTCGGCTGTGCCGGCCCACCCAGGATCAGCCCGCAACCACGCTGGAGTCGGCGGCGTTGCTGGTCATGACCGACCTCACCCGGGTTGCCGCCGTGGTGGCGTCGCCCGCCACCACGGTGGACGAGGCCAACCGCTACATGATGCGGCGCGGCGTGCGCATGCTGCTGGTGCTGGACGACCAGGAGCGGCTGTGCGGCATCGTCACCGCCACCGACATCCTGGGCGAGAAGCCGGTCACGCTCGCGCGCGAGCGCGGCGTGCGCCATTCCGACATCCTGGTGGCGGACGTGATGACGCCGGCGAGCCGGCTCGACGCGTTCGACATCCGCACCGTGAAGGGCGCAAGCGTGGGCCATGTGGTGGCCAGCCTGCGGCGCAGCCGGCGCCATCACGCGCTGGTGGTGCAGGACTCCGCTGAGGGCGTCGAGGTGCGCGGGGTATTTTCGCTCTCGCAGATCGCCCGTCAGCTCGGCACCCCGCTGCATTTGCCTGAGGCCGCCGACAACTTCGCGGAGATCGAGGCGGCGCTGGTGCGATAGGGGCGAAGCGAAGCCGGCGTGGCGGGTTTCACTGCAGCGCCTTGCAGGCCTGTGCGATCCGCTCGCAGGCTTCCTGCAACTGCGCGTCGGATGCCGCGTACGAGATGCGGAAATAGGGCGCCAGTCCGAAACAGCTGCCCGGCACCACCGCGACATCGCAGGCGTCCAGCAAATAGCGGCAAAACGCCGAATCGCTGTCGATCGGTTTGCCGCCGGGTGCATGCCTTCCGATCAACCCGGCGCAGCTCGCAAAGGTGTAGAAAGCGCCTTCCGGACGACGGCAGACGATTCCATCAATGGCGTTGAGACGGTCCACCACGAGATCGCGCCGGCGCTGGAAGGCCTCGCGCCATTGCCCGACGATCTCCTGCGGCCCGGAAAGCGCCTCGACCGCCGCTGCCTGGCTGATCGAGCACGGATTGGACGTGCTCTGGCTTTGCACCACCGCCATCGCGGCGATCAGCGCCTTGGGCCCGGCGCCATAGCCGATCCGCCATCCGGTCATTGCGTAAGACTTGGAGACGCCGTTGACGGTGAGGGTCCGTTCCCGCAGCGCCGGCTCCAGCCGCGCACCCGTCGCGAATTGCATGCCGTCGTACAGCAGGTGCTCGTAGATGTCGTCACTCAAGAGCCAGACCTGGGGCTGGCGCACGAGCACGTCGAGCAGCGGCTTCAGTTGCGCCGCGCTGTAGGCTGCGCCGCTCGGGTTCGACGGTGAATTGAGCAACAGCCAGCGGGTTTTCGGCGTGATCGCTGCCTCGAGGTCCCCGGCCTGCAGGCGAAAACCATTCGCCTCGGAGCACGGCACCGCAACCGGCCGGCCGCCGGCAATCAGCACCATGTCGGCATACGATGTCCAGTACGGTGCTGCCAGGATCACCTCGTCGCCGGGATCGAGCGTCGCCATCAAAGCGTTGTGCATCACCTGCTTGGCGCCGGCGCCCACGCTGATTTCATCGGTCGCGAAATCCAGGTCGTTCTCGCGCCGGAACTTGGTCCGGATCGCGGCCTTCAGCTCGGGCGTTCCGTCCAGTGCCGTGTACCGGGTCTGGCCCGCACGGATCGCGCGGATCGCCGCTTCCCTGATGTGATCCGGGGTGTCGAAGTCGGGTTCGCCGGCGCCCAGGATGATCATCGGGCGGCCCTGCTTGCGGCGCTCGGTGGCGAGGGCGCCGATGCGCAGGATTTCAGACACCTGGATCGAGGCGATGCGCTGGGCGCGACGGAAGGGGATGGAGGTTCGGGTGAGCGTGTCCATGACTGCTTTCGGGCGGCTGCGGCCGCGGCGGCGACGCGGCGGATCTCGCTTCGTCGTCGGTCTTTCATGATACGCGGCTCCAGTCCGGTCCTCGCCGCAGCGCCGTGTCGTTTAGACTGGCCGCACCCTTCTTTTGGACCGGTTCGCCTGCCTGCGCAACATCTTGACCCAGGGCAACCCCGCATGACGCCGCGCCAGCTACCGCCCCGCGAGCAGATCACCGTCTGCTTCGCCCACGCCGCCTACCGCATGCAGGAGCGTTTCGCGCTTCGCAACACCGGCATCCAATCGTTTGAAGTGCGCACCCTCGACGAACTGAAGGCGCGTATCGCGCAGACCGACGTGCTGTCGGTTTCCGGTTTGTGGCGCAACGAGCTCATCGCCAGTTCGCCCAGGCTGGCGTTCATCCAATCCATCAGCGCCGGCACCGACCAGTATTCGCGCGAGCTGCTGGCCCAGGCCGGCGTGCGCGCCGCCAGCGCCCAAGGGGTGAACGAGCGCGCCGTGGCCGAGCACGCGATCGCGCTGATCCTGGCGATTGCCCGCAAATTGCCGCAGGCCCGGGACAACCAGACCGCGCACAAGTGGCGCGGCATGATCTCCGAGATCGCCCAGCGCGAGGACGAACTGGCCGGCAAGACGCTGGTGATTGTCGGGATGGGCCGGATCGGTTCCCGCCTGGCGCGCCTGGCCAAGGCGTTCGACATGCGCGTGATCGGCGTCAAACGCGACCCCACCAAGGGCGGCGATGTGGCCGACCGGACGGTGGCTCAATCCGAACTGGCGGCGGTGCTGCCCGAGGCCGACTTCGTGGCGCTCACCTGCCCCTTGAATCCGTCCACTGAAAACCTCATCGATTCGCGCGCATTCTCAGCAATGAGGCCTTCGGCCAGTCTGGTCAACGTGGCGCGCGGCCGGGTGGTGAACGAAGCGGCGCTGATCCAGGCCTTGCAGTCCGGCTCGATCGCGGCAGCCGCCGTCGATTGCGTCCTGGAAGAACCGCTGCCGTCATCCTCGCCCTTGTGGAATGCCCCCAATCTGTTCATCACGCCTCACACCGCCGGCGAAACGCAAAAGTACGAGGACAACGTGATCGACCTGCTGCTGGAGAACCTGGACCGGCAGTGGCGCGGTGAAACCCAATTGAAGAACGGGTTTGTCTGACGGTTGCGGTCCGGCCGTCGATGATAGGCGCCGGAATCCACTGCTATAATCGCCCGCTCAGCGGCTGTAGCTCAGTTGGATAGAGTACTTGGCTACGAACCAAGGGGTCGTGGGTTCGAATCCTGCCAGCCGCACCATATCAGGCAATGAAATCAAGGGCTTAGAGAGTGATCTCTGAGCCCTTTTCCTTTGTCCTGTACGATAGATCGGCCGCTGTACGATTCAAGGCAGATCTGGCGGTTGCCTCAAGTCGTCGTTCAAGGGTGACGATCGGGCCTCTTCCTCATCGAATAGCGTGGGGTGCGCCGGCCGCGGATTGAATATCCGCGTGTCGGCGGTTCGATTCCGCCCCAGGCCACCAGTCTCCAAGCGTCCCAGCGCCCGATTCGGGTTCTGGGGCGTTTCTACAACTCCAGCCCTATTTCTACAGCTTTCCCTTGCGCCCCAGGGCCATTGCCGTAATAGAATGATTTGATAGCTAGGAGGTGAACGTGGCAACAGCTGAGTTTAAAGTGGTTGAAGACGCTCGCCGTGCAGTGAGAGGCCAGTTCCGCCACTACAACCAGGTTATGGCAAACACTCAGGTGGGCTCTGTTGGGTTGGTCCGCGTGGGGAAGTCGGACAAGAAGGCGGAACCCACTAAGCCAACAAACAAGAAATGACGAAAAGCCACCACATAGGTGGCTTTTTTGTTGGGGAAGGCACAAGTGCTATACCGGCAAGAAGATCGCTTGCGCGTTCAAGCTGAGGTGGAAGAAGAGCATCTCGGGCGTTCACCATTTCGCCGTGACTTTGCGCGGTTACTTCACTCGCCAGCATTCCGTCGCCTTCAGGGAAAGACACAGCTCTTCCCAGGACACGAATCTGACTTCTTTAGAAACCGGCTCACCCACAGCCTGGAAGTCGGGCAGATCGGGAAGGGAATCGCGCAGGTAATTAACGCCACTAATCCGGCATTCAAGGATCAGAAGATTGATGTTGACCTAGTGGAGTTTGCGGGCTTGGCTCATGACTTGGGCCACCCTCCCTTCGGCCACAACGGCGAACATGCGCTCGATGACTGCATGAAGAAGAACGGCGGCTTCGAAGGTAACGCACAGACTTTGCGCATCCTGGCGAAGGTCGAAAAGAAAGTGCTACGCGAGGATCCTGCCGAAGACAGATGCGGCATTACCGAGCAAGGAATCGACCGTCGGTTGGGATTGAACTTGACTTACCGCAGCCTAGCGGCTGTGCTCAAGTATGACTACGCCATTCCACTGAAAAGGGTCAAGGCCGCGCCGCTGGACAAAGGCTACTACAGATCAGAGGGGGACTTGGTTGCCGCTATCAAAGATCACGTAGGCCTGCCAGCTGGCAAGGTGAAGTTCAAGACGATCGAATGTCAGATCATGGATATTGCCGACGACATAGCGTATTCGACGTACGACCTTGAAGATGCGATGAAGGGCGGTTTTGCCCACCCGTTGCAGCTTCTCACCCGAATAATGGGTGACAAGAAGCTGGTCGAAAAGCTGGTCGAAAAGGTTGGTAAAGAAGTGGACGGCGTGACTGACATCGAGGTTTATGCAGCGGTCGCCAGCTTGTGGCATTTAAACGAGGACAGTCCTGTACTCGAAGAGTACGCAGCGTCAAAGATGATCGCCTCAGACGCCAATATGAGATGCGAATTTTCGTCGAATTTGGTAAGCCAATTCATTGGTGGTGTACACGTTGTGCCTCGTAATGGTCAGCAACTTCGGTTTTCCGAGATTCAGGTTGATCGTGATGTCCGAATTAAGATTGAAACGCTGAAGCACCTCAACTACTTGATCACCATCATGTCGCCGAGGCTGAAGATGGTCGAATACCGAGGGTACGACGTCGTCCGAACCCTCTTCGAGACCCTCGATTCTGAAGAGGGGCATTTGCTTCTGCCCGATGACCTTCAAAAATTGTACGGGCGCTTACCTGACACGGACTCGAAGCGTCGACTCATCTGCGACTTTGTGGCAGGGATGACAGATCGATACGCGATCGAGTTCTACTCGCGCTTGACGGAGTCAGGCTCCACTATCTACAAGCCCCTATGAGACAACTAGCGAAGTGGCTTTACCGTTGGTGATGTGCCAAGCCTGGGGAAGAGGGAGGCGGCGGCCAGGCTAGAGGCTCTTGATCGCTGATACAGCAGGGTCGCGCGTACGACCTCCAGTTTCAGGTTCCGTCTGAGCGAGATGTCCAAGAAGCCGGCAGCAGCAGCCCAGGATTACTCCTGACTCCTTAGGTTCTCTCTGGCAATTCAGCCTTGGATCAAGGTGGTCGACTTTTGACTAACTTTCGCCACGTCAAAACGTCGAGAACGGAATCCGCTTGCACCTTTCTTTTGGGTGCCATGCATCGTCGAGGCCTTGCCGCTGCTCACGAGATTGCGCATACATCACTCGGACGGCCAGATTGCCGGCGTGGTATAGCCAAGCCGCGAATACAACCTCTTCGTCGACCAGAACCCCGCACTTCGAGGCGACCCCCGCTACGTCCGGCTCATGGACATCGTGCGACAGCACGGGCTTTAGCGCATTCAGCTGTACCACCGCCCAATAGCTGTCCGTTAGAAATCAAGCACTTAGCCGAGTCCAACCTGAGACGCTGTGGTACCGCCAAATGGTCTCAAGTGCTTGATTTGCTGAGAGATTCTGGTAATGAGTTGATCCGGCTACGAACCAAGGGGTCGTGGGTTCGAATCCTGCCAGCCGCACCAACAATGACAAGAGTCAGTAGCTAATTGGCTACTGACTCTTTTTTGTTCCTGGAGCGAGGGCTCGTCGGGTCATCGCTTGGCGGCGTGCGGGCTGGCGTTGGCGATGCGCCGCGGAGCCCCTACGCGGCCTGGGCCTGCGAAATCCGATAGCACTGGTGGGCGCAGTAGTCCACCAGCGAGTCGATTTCCGTGGACTTGTCGAAAACGGCGTCGACGCCGACCTGAGCGCAGCGCTTGCGCACGCTCGAGTTGATGTAGTTGCTGAAGACCACGATCTTCTGGCTCGGCCTTTGGCGACGGATCCGCTGCGCCAGATGGATGCCGCTGCCCTGCTTGAGAAACAGGTCGACGATCACCAGGTCCCAGCGCTCGCTGTTGCCCTCCAGCCAGACCAACGCCTCGTCTTCGGTGGCGCTGCTGCCGGCCACCCTCACGCAGGTGAGTTCCTCGAGCGTGCCTACCAGGTTCTCGCGAATGGTGGCGTTGTCTTCGATGACATAGGCCTGGAGGTGCACGGAGAAATCGCCTGGGTGAATGGAGTGAGTCCTGCTTGACAGTAAGGTCGGTGACTCTGCGATACATCCGGACGAGTCCCCGTCCCCGCGTAGGAACAGGCCTACGGCGGGGAGCGCCGTATCGCCATCGCGCCTACTATCGCAAGGCACAACATCAAAGCGATGAAAGGACTCATGGAATCGGACGCCCTGCAACAGACCAGCACACTGCTGAACCTGCTCGAGCGCACCGCCTTTGTCGGCACCTGGACGCTCGATCTCGTGCATGACAGGCTCGAATGGTCGGACCAGCTGGCTGCCATTCATGCAGCGCAGCCCGGCTACTGCCCGGAGCTCGAGGGCGCCTTCGCCTTCTATGCGCCGGAGTGGCGTGAGCGGATCAGGGATCTGGTGCAGGCGTGCGCTGAGCGCGGCGAGCCCTTCGATGAGGAAATGCAGATCCTGACCCTGCAGGGACGCCGGGCCTGGGTGCGCTCCGTCGGGCAGGCCGCGCGCAACCCGGCCGGCGAGATCGAACGGGTGGAGGGCGCCGTGCAGGAGATCGCGCCGCACGGCCACCGCGTCGGCACCTTGCTGCGGCACACGGTCAGCATGGGCGGCGCGATGAGCAGCGGGGAAGCGTTTGCGACAGTGGATCACGAGGGACGGTTCAGCTACGTCAACGACCAGGCCGAGCGCCTGCTGGGCCGGCCGGCCGCGGACCTGCTGGGCCGGCCGATCTGGAACTGCTTCCAGAAGACCGTCCGGTTGCGATTGGAAGAGCAGTTCCGTCGCAGCTTTGGCGATGACGAAGTGCTGGAAGTCGAAGAGCTCGCCGCGAACCTCTCGGTGCGGATCGAAGCCCGCGGTTACCCGTTCGGAGCGGGCCTGGCCGTGCACCTGCGTGACGTCACCGCGCGGCACAACTCGCAGGAGCAGTTGCGGCTGCTCGAAGGCAGCATCGCCCGGCTGAACGACATCGTCATCATCACCGAAGCCGGTCCGTTCAACGATCCGGGTCCGCGCATCGTGTTCGTCAACGAGGCCTTCGAGCGCCGCACCGGCTACAGCCGCCAAGAGGTGATGGGGCGCACGCCGCGGCTGTTGCAGGGTCACGGCACCCAGCGCCACGAGCTGGACCGCATTCGATCGGCCATGGAGCAATGGCAACCGGCCCGGGTCGACCTGATCAACTACAAGAAGAACGGCGAGGCGTTCTGGGTCGACCTGGAGGTCTCGCCGGTATGGGACGAGGCGCGCCGGCTCACCCACTGGGTGGCGGTGGGACGCGACATCACCGAGCGCAAGACGGCCGAGGAAAAGATCCAGTACCTCGCGTTCTACGACCCGTTGACCCGGCTGCCCAACCGGCAACAGCTGCTCGACCGGCTGCAGCGGGCGATGACGGACCGCGAACATCCGCGCGAGGGCGCGCTGATGTTCATCGACCTGGACAACTTCAAGGTGCTCAATGACACACTGGGCCACCAGAAAGGCGACCTGTTGTTGCAGCAGGTCGCCGAGCGCCTGCGCTCCTGCGTGCACCGCGGCGATACCGTGGCGCGACTGGGCGGCGACGAATTCGTGATCCTGCTGGAGAACAGCGGCCACAAGCCGCTCGCGCCCGCGGCCGAGGCCCGGATCGTGAGCGAGCGCATCCTGGGCAAACTGGGCGAACCCTACGTCCTTTCCGGCCATCTGCACCACAGCACCTGCAGCATCGGTGTGACCCTGTTCGGGCGGGCACCCTGGACTGTCAGCGAGCTCCTGAAACATGCCGACCTGGCGATGTACCAGGCCAAGAATGCGGGCCGCAACACGGTGCGCTTCTTCAATCCTGAAATGCAGGCGGTGGCCACCGCGAACGCTGCGCTGGCCGCTGATCTGCGCCAAGCCTGGCGCGAGAGCCAGTTCCTCGTCGACTACCAGCCGCAGGTGGGCGCCGACGGACGCATGACCGGGGTCGAGGCGCTGTTGCGCTGGCGCCATCCGCAGCGCGGCCTGGTGGCGCCTGCCCATTTCATTCCCACCGCTGAAGAGACTTCGCTGATCATCCCGATCGGCCGCTGGTTGCTGGAGCAGGCCTGCGCCCAGCTCGCCGAATGGGCCAAGCGGCCGGATCGGCGCCATTTGAGCATCGCCGTCAACGTCAGCGTGCGCCAGTTCCGCGATCCCGACTTCGTGGACGAGGTCATGACGGCAATCGCGAACGCGGGCATCGCGCCGCACAAGCTCAAGCTCGAGCTGACCGAGAGCCTGCTGGCCGATGGCATCGAGGTCACCGTGGCCAAGATGGGAAGCCTGAAGGACATGGGCGTTTCGTTGTCGCTCGACGACTTCGGAATGGGCTACTCGTCGCTGTCGTACCTGAAGCGCCTGCCGCTCGACGAGCTGAAGATCGACCGCGAATTCGTCAAGGACATCCTGACCGATGCCAACGATGTCGCGATTGCACGCACCATCATCGGCCTGGCGCAGAGCCTTGGCCTCGGGGTGATCGCGGAAGGGGTTGAAACACAGGCCCAGCGAGCGTTCCTGGCGCAACAGGGCTGCCCCAACTACCAGGGCTATTTGTTCTGCCGGCCGCTGCCGATCGCGCAGCTCGAGAGCTTCATGGATGAGCTTGAGCCGGACAAGGCCGGCATCGCGCGGCTCTAGTTGGGAGCGATCTGCAGCGGCTCGGTCACGATCGCCCGCGGCATGCGCAGCGTGATCTGGTCGGTCCCGCGCGCCAATTCGACCGATTCGGCGGCGGCCAGAGCCTGGACGTCCGCCCACTCCAGAAGACGGTAGCCGGATTCGAACGGCATTGCCTCGGCATCGCGGCGCGGCGTGACCCGGACCGACAGTTCCGCGAAGCCGGCCACGACCTCGGCCCTGATTTGCACCTCGCATGGAGCCGCCATGGCGTCGGTCAAGGTGATCAGTGCGGCGGTCAACAGGTGACACATGGCCACTCGGGAAACCTGGAAGTCGCTGTCGCGCAGTTCCTGGGTGACCGTGATGCCGCGGAAGTTGAAATTGCCGGTCAGCAGCGCCATGCATTCGTCGACACCGTCGCCCAGTCGAATGCCTTCGTCCTCGACCGGTTGCAGCCAGGTCGCGACCTTCAGGCAGTTCATCACGGCCTCGCGTGCCAGCCGGTTGAGCTTTGAAATGCTGGCCTGCAAATCGGATGGCGGCACGCGGCCCCGCTCCAGCCGCGCATGCAGCACCTCGGCCATCATCGCGACGGCCTGCAGGTTGACCACCATGTCGTGCTTCAGTGCGGGCGCCAGGCGCCGCAGTACACCGTAGCGGGCCGCCTCGGCTGCTGCGCGGGGCCGCCGTGCCGTGGCGCTGCCCAGGTCCGCCGGAACCGCCTCGGCCGTTACCGGCACTTACTCACCCCCGACGACCAGATGCGCCTGCCCGCCGCCACGGCGGTGTCGCCACCGGTGGAAGGTGAGCAATATTGACGATGAAGCCCCATGTTTTCTCCTTGATCGAATGATGATGCATGAGGCTGGCAATCGGTGGCGTAGGACGCGGCGCACGGCGCGCTGTAGGAAAAGTCTACTGCAGCGCCGCGGCTCGCTATGCTTGTTGAATGAGCAAGGCTTTTACCCGCGAAACCGAAACCGACGACGAGCCCGAGGGCGACCCGCCCGATGCGGCCCCGGTTGCAAAAAACTACATCACGCCGCAGGGCTACGCGCGCCTGCGGGCCGAGCTGATGCAATTGATCGATCAGGAACGACCGCAGGTGGTGGAGGTGGTCCATTGGGCTGCCAGCAACGGCGACCGCTCCGAGAACGGCGATTACATCTACGGCAAGAAGCGCCTGCGCGAGATCGACCGGCGCATCCGCTTCCTCACGCGTCGCCTGGAGCTGGCCGAGGTCACCGATCCTTCCGTGCACCACGGTGGTATCCAGGCCTTTTTCGGGGCGACGGTCACTTACGCCGAGGAGTCGGGAGCCAGGCGCACCGTCACGATCCTGGGCATCGACGAGGCCGACAGCGCCCGGGGCCAGGTGAGCTGGATCGCGCCGATCGCGCGGGCCCTGCTCAAGGCGCGTGAAGGCGACCGGGTCAAGCTGGCGACGCCGCTTGGAACTCAGGAAATCGAGGTGATCTCGGTAAGCTACCCGGCGCCGGACGCTGCGGCGTGACTCAGGCGCCGCTGCTGCCGGGCCGGGCTCGCTGCACGCGCACCACCGAGGGCGTGCGCTTGAGCGTGCGCATCACCGCCTCGAGGTGCGCCAGGTCGCGCACCGCGATCACGAATCGCAGGTCGGTGGCGTCCTGGTCTTTCTCGTCGCCCATGTCGACGTGGGTGATGTCCGCCTCGGCGTTGGCCAGGGCCGCAGCCACCCGCGCCAGCACGCCCTTGCCGTTGGTCGCCGTGACCAGCACGCCGGCCTCGAAGGGCCGCACCGGTTCCTCAGCCCACTCGACGCTGATGAAGCGTTCGGCGTCCTTGTACTGCAGGCGCTTGGCGACCGCGCAATCGTCCACGTGCACGACCAGGCCTTCGCCGCGGCCCAGGTAGCCGACGATGGCATCGCCGGGCACCGGCCGGCAGCAGGCTGCGAACTGGACCGACGCGTTCTCGCTGCCGTCCAGGATCACCTCGCCTTGCGAGATGTTTTCGTGCGCGGTATAGCGCTCGCGCGAGATCAGCAATGCGTCGGGCTTCTCGCCGCGTTCGGCCAACATGGTCACCAGTCGCTTGGCCACGATGCTCGCGATGCGTTTGCCCAGGCCGATGTCGGTCAGCAGCTCGGCGCGCGACCGGCTGCCCGTGAAGCGCAAAAGCTTTTCCCAGATGGCGCGATGCTCCTCGTCGTCCAGCGGCAGTTTCTCCAGGCCTTCGGAACGCATGGCCTGGGTCAGCAGCTTCTCGCCAAGCTCCTGCGATTCGGCCTGGGCCAGCGACTTCAGGTGGTGCCGGATCTTGGAGCGGGCGCGGCCGGTGCGCACGAAACCCAGCCACGCCGGGTTGGGCGTGGACACCGGCGCGGTCACCACCTCGACCACGTCGCCGTTCTTCAGTTCGGTGCGCAGCGGCACCTGCACGCCGTTGATCTTGGCGGCCACCGTGCGGTCGCCGATGTTGCTGTGGATGGCGTAGGCGAAATCGACCACCGTGGCCCCGCGCGGCAGGGCCATGATCTGGCTCTTGGGCGTGAACACGTAGACCGCGTCGGGGAAAAGGTCGATCTTGACGTGGTCCCAGAACTCGGCGGCGTCCCGCGTTTCGTGCTGGATGTCCAAAAGCGATTGCAGCCACTTGGTGCCCAGGCGATCGGAGGCTTCGGTGTCGGAGCCGCTGGCCTTGTACAGCCAGTGCGCTGCCACGCCCGACTCGGCCACCACGTGCATGGCCTCGGTGCGCATCTGGAATTCGACGTTGACGCCCGATGGACCCACCAGCGTGGTGTGCAGCGACTGGTAGCCGTTGACCTTGGGGATGGCGATATGGTCCTTGAAGCGGCCGGGCACTGGCTTGTACATCTGGTGCAGCACGCCCAGGGCGGTGTAGCAATCCAGCACCGACGGGACCACCACGCGAAAGCCGTAGATGTCGGTGACCTGCGCGAAGCTCAGGTGCTTCTCGTCCATCTTGCGGTAGATCGAATAAAGGGTCTTTTCCCGCCCGGCGATTCGCAGCACCATCCCGGCTTCCTCGAACGACGTCTCGACTTCGCGCTGCACCTTCTGGATCAGGTCGCGCCGGCGGTTGCGCGCCCGGGTCACGGCCTTGGTCAGCACCGCATGGCGCCAGGGCCGCAGGTGCCGGAACGCCAATTCCTGCAGTTCCCGGTAGGTCTGGTTCAGCCCGAGCCGGTTGGCGATCGGCGCGTAGATGTCCAGCGTCTCGGAGGAGATGCGGGTCCACTTCTCGCGTGGCACATCGGCCAGGGTGCGCATGTTGTGGGTGCGGTCGGCCAGCTTGACCAGGATGACCCGCACGTCCCGCGCCATCGCCAGCAGCATCTTGCGAAACGACTCGGCCTGGGTTTCCTCGCGGGTGTCGAACTGCAGCTTGTCGAGCTTGGTCAGGCCATCCACCAGTTCGGCCACCGGCGCGCCGAAACGCTCGATGAGCTGCGGCTTGGTCACGCCGCAATCCTCGATCGAGTCGTGCAGCAGGGCCGCCATCAGGGCCTGCGCGTCCAGCTTCCACTCCGCGCACTTGGCGGCCACGGCGATCGGGTGGGTGATGTAGGGTTCGCCGCTGGCCCGGATCTGGCCCAGATGCGCCTGGTCAGCGAAGCGGTAGGCCTTGCGGACCTGCTCGATTTCGGCCGGGTCCAGGTAATCCAGCCGGGCCATGAGCGCGGCAAAGCTCGCGGCCGCGGCGTTGACCGCTGCCGGGCTGGGCAGGGCTGGCGCCTCGGGCGGCTTGCCCTTGCCCGACGGGGGTTGCAGGACGGCGCTCATGCCCTAAATGTAGCGCGCACCCGCCGCCGGCGTGCCCGGCCAAGAAAAAAGCACCGACCAGCGGTGCTCTTATTGGCAAAAGAAGACCTTGCCGGGCTTCAGCCAGGCACTTTCTTGAGCATTTCCAGGCCGATCTTGCCTTCGGCGATCTCGCGCAGGGCGGTGACGCCGGGCTTGTTCTTGCTCTCGATCTTGGGCGCGTGGCCCTGGCTCAGCATGCGCGCCCGGTAGGTGGCCGCCAGCACCAGCTGGAAGCGGTTGGGTATTTTCTCGAGGCAGTCTTCAACGGTGATGCGGGCCATGGATTGTTCCGATTTTCAGGTGATGTTGAGGGCTTTGAAGGTTCCGGCCCGGGCTCGGCGCTGGGCCGAGAACTTGAGCCGCTGGGCGTGAACAATGGCCTTGAGGTCGAACAGCGCGCGTTCGAATAACTCGTTGATTATAACGAAATCGAATTCCCGGGCCTGGCCCATCTCCTCGGCGGCATTGCGCAGGCGCAGCTCGATCACATCCGGCGAGTCCTCGCCGCGGCGCTCCAGCCGGGCGCGCAGTTCCTCCCAGCTGGGCGGCAGGATGAAGATCAGCACGGCGTTGGTGAAGATGCGTTTGATCTGCAGGGCGCCCTGGAAGTCGATTTCCAGGATGACGTCACCGCCCTGGGTGATGCTCTCCTCGATGGCCTTTTTCGAGGTCCCGTAGCGCTGGTCGTGCACGAAGGCCCACTCGACGAAGGCGTCGGCCAGCACCATCTCGTCGAATTCGCGGGGCGAAACGAAGAAATACTCGCGCCCGTGCTTTTCCTGGCCGCGCGGCGGCCGGGTGGTGTGCGAGATCGAGGGCTGCACCCGCGCATCGAGCTCCAGCAAGGCCTTGACCAGGCTGGACTTGCCGGCCCCGCTGGGGGCCGCGACGACGAACAGATTGCCGGGATAGTCCATGTCAGTAGTCAGCCTCCCGCCGGGCAGTTCGAAAGGAGCGCTGGCCGCTGTCTCTGGCAGCGCCGCGGCCTGCAAGGCCAGAGAACGAAGTGAACGTGGGGGCTCATGTCGGTCATTCGATGTTCTGGACCTGCTCTCGCATCTGCTCGATCAGCACTTTCATGTCCACAGAGATATGCGTGAGCTCGAGCGCCGCGGACTTCGAGCCCAGCGTGTTGGCTTCACGGTGCAGTTCCTGGATCAGGAAATCCAGCCGCTTGCCGATCTCGCCGCCCTTGTTGACCAGCCGTTCGATCTCGTCGATGTGCGAGCCCAGGCGCATCAGTTCCTCGGCCACGTCGATCCGGATGGCAAACGCGGTCGCCTCGGTCAAGGCCCGGTCCTGCGCCGCTTCGGGCAGCGTCGCCCCCTCGGCCAGCGCCATGGCCTCCTTCCAGCGCTCCAGGAAGCGGGTGCGCTGCTGCTCGACCAGTTGCGGCACCAGCGGCGCGGCTTGCCTGGCCAGGCTGCGCAACTGTTTCAGGTGTCCCAGCAACATGGCCGCCAGCCGGGCGCCCTCGCGCTCGCGCGCCGCCATCAGGCCGTCCAGGGTGCGGCCGGCCAGGCCTGTCAGCGCGTCGGTCCAGTCGATGTCGGCGCCTGTGTCGGTGGCCGAGAGCCGCACCACATCGGCCACGCTGAGGGCCCGCGCCTCGGGCAGCCAGCTGCGCACGTTGTCCTGCAATGCGTTGAGGCGCTGCAGCATGCGCGGCGATGGCTCACGCAACGTGTCGGCGCCGCCCGTCTCCAGCGCGGCGCGGACTTCGACCTTGCCGCGTTTGAGCCGGCTCGTGATGGCTTCGCGCAACACCGGCTCGTGCTGCCGCAACTCCTCGGAAAGGCGGAAAGTGAGGTCCAGGAAGCGGCTGTTGACCGAGCGGATCTCCAGTCCCAGCCGGCTCGCTGCCGCGCCCTTTGCCTCCTGGCCGGGTGCGGCCTGCGCGGCGCCATGCTGGGCGCTCGCGTAGCCGGTCATGCTGTAAACTGGCATCGAGGACTCTTCAATCGTTCGGTTCGTTGCGGGATTGCGAGAATAACCGGGTTACGCGGTTGACCCTATATTCAAATTATGTCAAAGGTCAAACCAGCCCCGTTGCCGCCGGACACCGTGATCGGCGGCTACCGGGTGGTTCGCAAGCTCTCGGCTGGCGGGTTTGGCGTCGTTTACCTGGCAGTGGACAACGAAGGCCAGCAGGTGGCCGTCAAGGAATACCTGCCGGCATCGCTGGCATCGCGCTCCCCCGGCGAACTGCTGCCTCAGGTGCAGCCGGAGAAACTGTCGCTTTACCGCCTCGGCCTCAAGAGTTTTTTCGAGGAAGGCCGCTCGCTGGCGCAGATCTCGCACGCCTCGGTGGTGAGCGTGCTGAACTTCTTCCGCGAGAACGAAACCGTCTACATGGTGATGAACTACCTGGAGGGCGCCACCCTGCAGGACTTCATCATCACCGCGCGCGAGCTGAAGAAGCAGAAGGTGTTCCGGGAATCGACGATCCGGTCGCTGTTCGACGAAATCCTGCGCGGCCTGCGCATCGTGCACCAGCACAAGATGCTGCACCTGGACATCAAGCCGGCGAACATCTTCATCACCGACGACAACAAGGCCGTGATGATCGACTTCGGCGCGGCGCGCGAAGTGCTGTCCAAGGAGGGCAACTTCATCCGCCCGATGTACACACCCGGCTTCGCCGCTCCCGAGATGTACCGGCGCGATTCGTCGATGGGACCCTGGACCGACATCTACGCCATCGGCGCCTGCATCTACGCCTGCATGCAGGGCTATCCGCCCAACGACGCGCCGCAGCGCCTGGAAAAGGACCGGCTGGCCCTGGCCCTGTCGCGGCTGCGCGGCGTCTATTCCGACAACCTGATCGAGGTGGTGGAATGGTGCATGTCGCTGGACCCTTTGTCTCGGCCGCAGTCGGTGTTTGCCCTGCAAAAGGAACTCAGCCGCGAGGGCGAGCGCCGCTACACCAAGCTGTCGGTGGGCGAGAAGATGCGTCTGCAGTTCGACAACATGATTTCCGATACCAAGAAGAACGTGAAGCGGGCGGCGACCGGCTTCGGGGCGAAAGCCAAATGAAAGCGCCACGCGCGCTCATTCGTTCCGTGCCCCTGAGCCGAGCGGAGGCCAAATGAAATTCTCAGTCTTCCAGATCAGCCGCAAAGGCGGACGGGAAAAGAACGAGGACCGGATGGGCTATTGCTACACCCGCGAATCGGGCCTGTTCGTGCTGGCCGACGGCATGGGCGGGCATCCGGAAGGCGAGGTGGCGGCCCAGCTGGCGCTGCAGACCATTTCGGCCCTCTACCAGAAGGAGGCCAGGCCGCTGGTTGGCGACGTGACCGAGTTCCTCTCGACGTCGCTGATGGCCGCGCATCACCAGATCATCCGCTACGCCGGTGAAAAGGGCATGCTCGACACGCCGCGCACCACGCTGGTGGCCTGCATCGTTCAAGGCACCTCGGCCACCTGGGTGCATTGCGGCGATTCGCGCCTGTATCTGGTGCGCGCGGGCGAACTGCTCACGCGCACGCGCGACCATTCCTATCTGGAGCAGCAAAGCGCTGCGGGCGCGGCCCGCACCGACCGGATCAACCGCAACATCCTGTTCACCTGCCTGGGCTCGCCCAACAAACCGGTCTTCGACATCACCGGCCCGGTCACGCTGCAGCAGGGCGACAAGATCATGCTGTGCTCGGACGGCCTTTGGAGCGGCCTCAGCGATGCCGACATCCTGCGTGACCTGGCATCCAAGCCGGTGTCCGATTCGGTGCCCGACCTGGTCGAGGCGGCCCTGCGCGACGGCGGCGAACACAGCGACAACGTCACCGTCATCGCGCTCGAATGGGAAACGCCTGACTCGTTCGAATCGACGCGCGGCATCTCCACCGACAGCATCATGGACGGCGTGTTCGCCTCCACCATCCAGGCCGGTGTGCTCGACACCATGGTCGAGGACCTCGACGATGCGGCAATCGAAAAATCCATCGCCGAGATCAACGAGGCCATCCGCCGCTCGGCCGCACGCAGAAGTTGACCCATCACTTCGCCGGACGGATCAAGGGTTGCGTGGCAACCTTGCCCTGGCCTCAACCAAACCTTCAACCTTGCGGGACAGATCAAGCGTTGCGCAGCAACGTTGCTCTGTCCTCAATCCTATGACTGAATTCGCAAGAACCGGCGGCCGCGCCGCCGACCAGCTGCGCCCGGTGCGCATCACCCGGGGCTACACCATCCATGCCGAGGGCTCGGTGCTGATCGAGTTCGGCAATACCCGCGTGCTTTGCACCGCATCGGTCGAGGAAAAGGTGCCGCCGCACAAGCGCGGCAGCGGCGAAGGCTGGGTCACGGCCGAATACGGCATGTTGCCGCGCTCCACCCACACCCGCAGCGATCGCGAAGCGGCGCGTGGCAAGCAGAGCGGCCGCACCCAGGAAATCCAGCGCCTGATCGGACGCTCCCTGCGGGCGGTGTTCGACCTCAAGGCGCTGGGTGAGCGCACCATCCAGCTCGACTGCGACGTGCTCCAGGCCGATGGCGGGACCCGGACGGCGGCCATCACCGGCGCGTTCATCGCCGCGCAGGACGCTGTGAACCAGTTGCTGGCGCAAGGCAAGCTTGCCGCTTCTCCAATCACCGGGCCGGTGGCTGCCATTTCGGTAGGCATCGTCGGCGGAACGCCCATGCTCGACCTGGAGTACATCGAGGACGTGAGCTGCGACACCGACATGAATGTCGTGATGACCGGCGCCGGTCACTACGTGGAGGTGCAGGGCACGGCGGAAGGTGCCGCATTCACCCGCGCCGAAATGGATGAGCTGCTGCGGCTGGCCGAGAAGGGAATCGCGGAACTCGTTTTGCTCCAGCAGAAGGCTTTGTCGGGGAAGATCTGACCGCTGCCTGGACCGAGCCGCCTTTTTGAACGCAGAGGGCGCAAAGATTTCGCAAGGGTCGCAGAGAGTAGCAGTTAGATGCCTTTCTTCTCTGTCTCTGCGTTCTCTGCGTGACCTCTGCGCCCTCTGCGTTCAAGAATGAGTGGCAAACCAAGCCTATCCGCCGGAGCGAGAATCACCCATGCTCAAGAAGATTGTCCTGGCCTCCGCCAACCCCGGCAAGCTCGCCGAGCTGCGCGCCATGCTGGCGCCGTTGGGGGTCGAGCTGGTGCCCCAGAGCGAGCTGGGCATTGCCGAGGCCGAGGAGCCCTTCCGTACCTTCGTCGAGAACGCGCTGGCCAAGGCCCGTCATGCGGCGGCCGCCAGCGGCCTTGCGGCGCTGGCCGACGACGCCGGCCTGTGCGTGGACGCGTTCGACGGGCGGCCCGGTGTCGATACGGCCTTCTATGCCACTCAATTCGGCTATGAAAAAGGCGACGCCAACAACGTGCGGGTGCTGCTGGAGCAATTGCATGGGCAAGCCAGCCGTCGCGCCGCCCTGGTCAGCACGCTGGTGGGGGTGCGCACGCCCGACGATCCCGAGCCGCTGATTGCGGTGGGCCGCGCGTCCGGCGAGATCGCGCTCGAGCCGGCCGGCAGCAACGGCTTTGGCTTCGACCCGGTGATGTACATCCCGCATCTTGGCCAGACCTTCGCGCAACTTCCGCCGGCGCAAAAGAATGCCATCAGCCATCGCGGCCAGGCCGCCCGGCAGATGATCGAGTTGATTCGCGAGCGCTGGCTGTGACCATTCCCATCGTTGCCGGGGCCGAGGGCGCGCTGGCTCCCAGGGATGTCCAGCACTACCTGCGGCCGGGCCTGTTGCAGCTGCCCGCACAGCCGCCGCTCGCGCTGTACGTGCACATTCCCTGGTGCCTGAAGAAGTGCCCTTACTGTGACTTCAATTCGCACGAGCTGCGCAGCGGCGAGTTGCCTGAGCAGGCCTATCTGCAGGCGCTCCTGGCGGACCTCGAGGCGGCGCTGCCCCTGGTGTGGGGCCGCCCGGTCTCCAGCATCTTCATCGGCGGTGGCACGCCCAGCCTGTTTTCGCCCGACGCCGTCGACCGGCTGCTGGGCGACATCCGGGCCCGGCTGCCGCTGGAAGCAGATTGCGAAATCACGCTGGAGGCCAACCCGGGCACCTTCGAGAAGGACCGCTTCCGGGCTTTTCGCCATGCCGGCGTCACCCGCCTGTCCATCGGCGTGCAGAGTTTCAACGACGAGCATTTGCAGGCGCTGGGCCGCATCCACGACCGGCGTCAGGCGATCGCCGCGGTGGAGGAGGCGGCCGCCGCTTTCGACACGTTCAACATCGACCTGATGTACGCGTTGCCGGGCCAGACGATGGCGCATCTGGAGCGGGACATGCTGCAGGCCCTGGCGCTGATGCCGCCGCATCTTTCGGTGTATCACCTGACGATCGAGCCCAACACCTATTTCGCCCGGTTCCCGCCGCGCCTGCCCGACGATGACGACGCCTATGCCATGCTGGACCGAATCACCGAAATGACCATGGGGGCGGGCATGGACCGCTACGAGGTCTCGGCCTATGCCAAGAGTGCGCATCGCTGCCGCCACAACCTGAACTACTGGCAATTCGGCGACTACCTGGGCATAGGGGCCGGGGCGCACAGCAAGCTCAGCTTTCCGCACCGCATCGTGCGGCAGGTCCGCTTCCGCGAGCCCCGGCTGTACATGGACAAGTCGCGGGCCGGCAGCGCCTTGACCCAGGACAGCGAAGTGGCACGGGATGACCTGCCGTTCGAGTTCATGCTCAACGCACTGCGGCTGCGCGACGGCTTTGCCCTGGCGCGATTCACCGAGCGCACGGGGCTGCCTTTGACCGCCATCGAACGGCCGCTCGAGGAGGCCCGGCGCAAGGGCTTGATCGAGCGCGATCTGGCCCGCGTCTGGCCCACCACGCGGGGCTTCGATTTCCTCAGCGATCTGCAGGGCCTGTTCCTGACCTCGCCTTGAATTGATCTGGCGCAATGCCCATGATCGGGCCGATGCATTCCTCGCATGGGTCCGGCCGAATCCGGCATTTGCGCTTCACCCGCCCTGCGCCTAAAGTTCCTCGCAACCTGGGCTGCGGCTGGCCCCAGCGGATGCCAGAACAAGAACGAAGGAGTCTTCATGAACGCTTCAACCCAAGCGATGCACAACCGCGTCGATGCCGTGCTCGCATTGGCCGCCGCCCGGCTGGAGCCGGCCCGCCAGCAATTGGTCGCAGCCATCGCCGCCGAGTATTTCCAGCGACTGGACGCGCAGGACCTGGCCGAGCGCACACCCGACGATCTGCTGGGCGCGCTGTTGTCGCACCTGCAACTCGGCGACGTGCGCCAGCCGGGCCGTGCCAAGGTCCGCATCTTCAGTCCGACACCCGGTGAGGACGGCTGGCGCACGCGCCACTCCGCGATCCAGATCGTCAACGACGACATGCCTTTCCTGGTGGACTCCACCACGCTGGAGATCAACCGGCAGGGCCTGACCCTGCACCTGCTGGTGCATCCGATCTACGCCGTCGAGCGCGACGCCGCGGGCAGGCTGGTTTCGATGGTGCCGCGGGCGCGATCGCCCCGGGTTCCGCGCGAATCGTGGATGTACCTGGAAATCGACCGGTTGGTGGACGCGCAGCAGCGCGACGCGCTGGCGGCCGGCATCGAGCGGGTGCTGGACGACGTGCGCGCCGCAGTGGAAGACTGGAAGTCCATGCTGGCCCGCCTGCAGGATGCCATCGCGGACCTGCAGCACGCACCGTCCGCTGTGCCCGAAGCCCAGGTCACCGAAAGCCGGGCCTTTCTCGAATGGCTGGGCGACGATCACATGACCCTGCTGGGCTACCGCCAGCACGACCTGGTCCAGGCAGAGGGCAAGCCGGCGCTGCAACTGGTGAGCGGAAGCGGGCTGGGCCTGTTGCGTGAGACCGCACAGGAAAAACTGACGTCCAGCATCCTGGCCTTGCCGCCCCTGGCGCAGGCCGCGGCCACCGCGCCGCTGCCGGTGCTGGTGGCGACCAAGGCCAATATCCGATCCACCGTCCATCGGGCCGGCTACACCGACTACATCGGTGTCAAGCGCTACAACGACCAGGGCCAGGTCACCGGCGAACATCGCTTCATCGGACTCTTCACTTCCACCGCCTACAGTTCCCGGGTCTCCGAAACGCCGCTGCTCAGGGGCAAAGTGGGTGCGATCGCCAACCGGGCCGGGCTGCCGCCGGGCGGCCACCTGGCCAAGTCGCTGCACCACATCCTGGAAACATTTCCGCGCGATGCGCTGTTCCAGATTCCCGACGAGATCCTCTACCACACGGCGCTCGGCATCCTGTCGCTGGGCGAACGCCAGCGGCTGCGGCTGTTCGTCTGGGGCGACCCGTTCGAACGCTTCGTTTCCTGCCTGGTGTACGTGCCACGCGAGGCCTTCTCCACCGACCTGCGCATCAAGTTCCAGCGCATCCTGTTGCGCGCGTTCAACGGCACCGTGATCGACTTCGACGTGTCGTTGACCGACGCCGCGCTCGCGCGCATCCACTTCACGGTGCGCACCACGCCGGGGGAGATCCCCGAGTTCGACCGCGCCGCCATCGAGCGCCAACTGGCCGCGGCCGCGCGGCGCTGGGACGACGAACTGCGCGATACCCTGGCCGAGACCCAGGGCGAGGCGGCCGGTCTCACGCTCCTCAAACGCTGGGGCTCGGCTTTCCCGCCGGCCTATCGCGATCGGGTCCCGGCCCGCGAGGCCGTGCCCGACGTGCGCAAGCTCGATGCGCTGTCGGCGCAAGCCCCGCTGGCCCTGGCGCTCTATCCGCTGGCCCCGACCGACCCGGGCGCGCTGGGCCTGAAGGTCTATCGGCGCGGCGCGGCGCTGGTGCTGTCGGACAGCCTGCCGATGCTCGAACACATGGGCCTGCGGGTGATCTCGGAATCGAGTTACCAGATCGACAGCGGCCGGCTGGGCGAGGCCGTTTCACTGCACGACTTTGAATTGCACGCGCCGCTGACGGGCGAGTTCGAATCCGAAACCCTGGCCCGGCTGTTCGAGGACGGCTTCGCGCAGGTCCTGCGCGGCGACGTGGAAAGCGACGACTTCAACCGGCTGGTGCTGCTGGCGGCACTGGCGGCTGAAGACATCGTGGTGCTGAGAACCTATGCCAAGTATCTCAAGCAGATCGGGTTTGCCCAGTCGCAGGCCACCATCGCGGCGACGCTGGCGGCGCATCCGCGCATCGCCCGGATGCTGGTGAGCCTGTTCAAGCTGCGCTTCGATCCGCAGCATCGCGATGAACCGGGCGCCAGCTCCCAGGTCAACGCCATCGAGCAGGCGCTGGAGAAGGTCAGCAACCTGTCGGAAGACCGTGTGCTGCGGCAAATGCTGGCGCTGGTGCAGGCGACGCTGCGCACCAATTTCTGGCGCACCGGCATCGGGCACTCGGGTGCGGCGGCCCCGCGCCGCAGTTTCCTGAGTGTCAAGCTCGACTCGGCCCTGGTGCCGGGATTGCCGCAACCGCGGCCGCTTTACGAGATCTTCGTCTACTCCACGCGCTTCGAGGGCATCCACCTGCGCGGCGGCAAGGTGTCGCGCGGCGGCCTGCGCTGGTCGGACCGCCCCGACGACTTCCGCACCGAGGTGCTGGGACTGATGAAAGCCCAGATGGTGAAGAACATCGTCATCGTGCCGGTCGGCTCCAAGGGCGGTTTCGTGCAGAAGAAGGCGCCGCCCGCGTCGGATCGCGAAGCCTTCATGAGGGATGGCGTGGCCTGCTACCAGGACTACCTGCGCGGCCTGCTGGACCTGACCGACAACCTGGTGGGCGGCCGCACGGTGCCGCCGCCCCAGGTGGTGCGCATCGACGGCGACGATCCCTACCTGGTGGTGGCCGCCGACAAGGGCACCGCCACCTTTTCCGACTATGCCAACGCGATCAGCCTGGAATACGGACACTGGCTGGGCGACGCCTTTGCCTCGGGCGGCAGCGTCGGCTACGACCACAAGGCCATGGGCATCACCGCCCGCGGGGCGTGGGAAAGCGTCAAACGCCATTTCCGCGAACTGGGCATGGACACCGATCGCCACGACTTCACCGTGGTCGGCATCGGTGACATGTCGGGTGACGTGTTCGGCAACGGCATGCTGCGGTCGCGCCACATCCGTCTGGTCGCCGCGTTCGACCACCGGCACATCTTCATCGACCCGCAGCCGCAGGCCGATGCGCCGTTTGCCGAGCGCCAGCGTCTGTTCGAATTGCCGCGCTCGTCATGGGCCGATTACGACACCAGCCTGATATCCGAAGGCGGCGGTGTCTGGGCGCGTTCGGAGAAGTCGATTGCGATCTCGCCCCAGGCTCGTTCCGCGCTGGGCATCGCTGCCGATCGGCTGGCGCCCACCGAGCTGATCTCGGCGATCCTCAAGGCGCCGGTGGATCTCTTGTACAACGGCGGCATCGGCACCTATGTCAAGGCCAGCAGCCAGAGCCAGGCCGACGTGGGTGACCGGGCCAACGACAATTTGCGCATCGACGGCAACGAACTTCGCTGCAGGGTGGTTTGCGAAGGCGGCAACCTCGGTCTGACGCAGCGCGGCCGCATCGAGGCGGCGCTGTCGGGCGTGCGCATCTACACCGATGCGATCGACAACTCGGCCGGGGTGGACACCTCCGACCACGAGGTCAACATCAAGATCCTGCTCGGCCTGGCGATTGCCGACGGCCGGCTCACGCTGGAGCAGCGCAACGAGCTGTTGCCGACGATGACCGACGAGGTCGCCGCGCTGGTGCTGCGCGACAACTATTTCCAGACCCAGGCCCTGTCGATCGGGCGCCAGCTGGCCCCCGCCCTGCTCGACGAGCAGGCGCGCTTCATGCGCTTCCTGGAACGCATGGGCCGCCTGGACCGCGCAATCGAATTCCTGCCGAGCGAGGACGACCTGGCGCAGCGCAAGGCCCGCGGACTGGGGCTTGCCACACCCGAGCAGGCCGTGCTGCTGGCCTATTGCAAGATGTGGCTGGCCGACGAGCTGGTGGCCTCCGACCTGCCGGAGGACGCATGGATCGCGACCGCGCTGCAGCGCTATTTCCCCGCCGCATTGCGCGAAGCGTTCGCTGGAGATATCGCCAAGCATCCCCTGCGGCGCGAGATCATCGCCACGCATGTTCTCAACAGCATGGTCAACCGCGTCGGCCCGACCTTCGTGCATCAGCTTGCGGAACTGACCGGCGCGACCGCCTCGCAGGTGGTCAAGGCCTACCTGCTGTCGCGCGAGGTGTTCGCCAGCGTGGAACTGTGGCAGGGTATCGAGGCGCTGGACGACAGGGTGGCCAACGATGTGCAGTCGCAGATGCTTATCGAATGGCGGCAACTCATCGCCCGCGCCACCACCTGGTTCCTGCGCTCGCGGCACCTGGACGAGCCGGCCGGTGAAGGCGCGCGGCGGCTGGCGCCGGCCGTCAGTTCGCTGCGGCTGCGGCTCGAGCCGGAAGCAGCCGGATCACCGCAGGTTGCGGCCTGGGTGCAGGCTGGTGTGCCGGCAGCGCTGGCGCGGCAGGTCGGCGCCGCCGATCGGTTGTTCAACGCGCTGGACATCGCCGAGGTCGCGGAAGCCGGGCACTGCGAGCTGGAAGTAACCAGCGAGGTTCACTTCGGCATCGGCGAGCGGCTGGGGCTGGAAAGACTGAGGCAGCAGATCGAGCTGCTGCCGGCCGAAAGCCATTGGGACAGCCTGGCCAAGGTGGCGCTGGCGGACGACCTGGCCGATCTGCAGCGTTCGATCACGCTGGACGCGGCGCGCGGCAACCCCGGATCGGCCCAGCAAAAGCTGGCTTCCTGGGAAGAGCGCAAACCGGCGGCGCTGGCGCGCGCCAAGCGCTTGGTCGCCGAACTGGCCGATGCGCCAAGCCCGGAGCTGGCCATGCTCTCCGTGGCCTTGCGCGAGCTGCGCAAACTGGCCTGATCGACCCGGGCTGCCGGTCCGATCCGGCCGCCGCAGTGTTTTGACACAGACGGCCGCCGGCCCAAGCTGATTGCAAGCTGACTGCGGGCGGGGGCGTGACGCCCAGCGGGTTGATTCCAGGGAGGCAAGCTCGACAAGTCGGGTCATGTCGCGCGGAACTGAAGAGTTGCCCTGCATATTTCGCATGTGGGCGTGCAGGGGGGAACTTCACCAGACGCAGTTGACTCTTTCCTTCTTCATTGCCGCCGCGGCAAGGTTCATACGGGAGAGTGCTCATCGTTGCCAGGTTCAAAATGCCGGGCGGTGATACCCTCAAACCCAGGGAGGGAGTGCATGATGCCCCATTGCAGAGCGATCAATCGGCACACAGCCATTGCTCTCACTTTCGGCTTGTTCGTCGCCGGCGCCGCGCATGCCGGCCTCGGCGAGCGCGCGGAATCGGTCGCGCGCGATCACGCGACGCTGCACGGAACCGCTTTGCGGGTCACGCCCATGTCCAACTACCAGGTGCACGAGATCACGCCTGAGCACGGCGGCC
>JAAOZX010000083.1 GCA_012274225.1 Comamonadaceae bacterium
GCTGTATGAAGAATTTCAGCGCCTGCTCGCCGATCGTGCTGCGGTGGTTGACCCACAGCTCGTGGAACTTGCGTCGGGCGTGCGCCAAGCAACCGGCCTCGGTCACACCCATCTCGAAGCAGGCCTTGTAGCCGCTGCTATGTGCTGCAGCACATAGCAGCGGTAATGTTGCCGCCAAAGATATGTGGCGGCGAGCGCCGAGGTCCTGGCATTCAGATCGGTGCTGGTCGATTGACACAACATAATTTGACGTGCTTGCTGGCAGTCCTTTCCACTTTAAAGGACTGTCATGTTTGAGAATATCGTTAGCGCCACTCCGGCGCTCGCCCGCCATCGCAATGGCCCATTGGCGACGGAACGCGATCGCTATCTTCGGCATTGTGCGGACCAAGGGAGCACCCTAGAGACGCTGCGCCTGAGGGCGCGGTCGATTCTGTGGGTCGCCGAGCACATGTCGCCCGACGACATTGGGCAGGTCGATGCATCCCGCTTGCATGAGATCGTTCACGGAGCTGCTTCGCTGGCAACATCGATGCCCGCGCCGGCGACAGCCGCCACGCTCGTGAACTTCGCGCGCCCATGGCTGAAGTATCTCGGCTGGTGGCACGCGCCAGAGGAGCCGATCCCGTTCGCGCCCTCGCTCGACCGCTTCGTTGCCTGGATGCGAGACGAACGCGGCCTGACGCAATGCACGATCGACCAATGGCGCTACCGCACGGCAAAGTTCTTGCTGTGGTGCGGCACCACAGGCCATGACCTGGCGACGCTGCAACCGCAAGACATCGACGCGTACTTCATTACCTATGGCGCGCAGCGGTGGTCTCGCACTTCGGCCGGCCAGGTCGCAAACATGCTGCGCGTGTTCCTGCGTCACGCGGCAACCACCGGCGCATGCAGCGCCACTCTGGCTGGCTCAATCCAAGGGAATCGACGATACGCTCTGGAGTCTTTGCCGTACGCATTGAGCTGGGACGATGTGAGGCGCGTGATCGCCACGGCGGGCGGCGACGGCGAGCGTGACATTCGCGACAGAGCGATCCTGCTGTTGCTGGCTGTCTACGGTCTTCGCCGAGGTGAGGTCGCATCTCTTCGGCTCGACCAGATTGACCGGGTCGCCGGGCGGCTGTATATCTGGCGCCTCAAGCGTCGACAGCCCCAGGTCTATCCCCTCGTGCCGTCCGTGGCGCAGGCTCTGGGCCGATACATCGACGACGTTCGGCCACGCGTGGCGCACGCCGAGATCTTCATCCGGGTGCAGGCACCGCGAACACCCATCCGCGCTACGGCAATGTACACCATCGTCAGCAACCGGCTTCGCCCACTTGGCATACAGGCCGCACACCTCGGGCCTCATGCGCTGCGCCATTCGTGCGCAGCCAAGATGTTGGCCGATGGACTGACCCTCAAAGAGATCGGTGATCACCTGGGTCATCGCAGCACGTCCGCCACCATGACGTACACAAAGGTGGACATGGCATCACTGCGCCAGGTGGGTGACTTCGACCTGGGAGGCTTGCTATGAACACCAGCGACGTCATCAAGGCCTATCTCATCGCCCGCCGGGCCCAGGGTGTTCAGATCCGTAGCGGCGCGCGGACACTGCGGCAATTCGCCCGCGAAACGGGTGACCTGTCACTGCACGAAGTGACACCGCAGGCGGTGTCGACGTTCCTGCGCGGCCACGGCAAGCTCAGCGCGACCTGGACGGCGAGGTACAGATTGCTTGCGGGCCTATACCGTTTCGCCATGGCACGAGGGTATGCGGCGAAGTCGCCTTTGCCAGAACTCAAGCCGAAGTTGCCGCCGCCGCAGACGCCCTACGTGTACACGTCCGACGAGCTGCGGCGCCTCCTCGACGCTGCGGCCACCGTCGCAAGTTCACCGTTCAGCCGTCTCCAGGCCATGACGTATCGGACCCTGCTGCTCGTGCTGTACGGCGCAGGGCTGCGAATCAGCGAGGCCATTGGGCTCACGGTGGCTGACGTCGATCTCACCGAACGCGTCCTGAGCGTTCGGAACACCAAGTTCTACAAGACCCGGCTGGTTCCGGTCGGCACGCAGTTGGCGGCGGCGTTGACGGCCTACTTGGAGAGGCGCAGTACCCTCGCGATGCCGGAGGCCCAGGACTCAGCGTTCCTGTGCTCGCGCACTGGTCATCGCCTGGCTTACCAGTACGTCATAACCCTGTTCCAACGCGTTAGATCGGAAGCGGGCATTGGCTGTCCACTCGGTGAGCCACGACCTCCGCGTCTTCACGATCTTCGCCACACCGCGGCCGTGCATCGTGTGCTGGCGTGGTACCGATCGGGCCAGGACGTACAGCAGCTCCTGCCTCGCCTGGCGACCTACCTCGGACACGTCGACATCGCCTCGACGCAACGGTATTTGCAGATGACACCGGAACTGCTGCAAGAAGCCAGCAACCGGTTCGCAGCGTATGCCCGGCCAGAGCACGAGCCAGAACAGGAAGCCAATCATGCGTGATCACAGCGCTCTTGGCCCCTGGGTGCGGCGCTTCCTGCTGGAGTACCTGATTGCCGAGCGCAACCTGGCGCGCAATACGCAGGTCAGCTACCGCGACACGCTGATTCTGTTGCTGCCCTTCGTCAGCCGCGAGGCTGCGGTACCGATCGAGCGCTTGGCGGTGCATGACGTGTCGCCAGACAGGGTGCGAGCGTTCCTCGATCACATCGAGCGCGAGCGTCGCTGCGGCGTCGTCACGCGCAATCAGCGACTCAGCGCGATCCACTCGCTGGCTCGCTTCGTCGGGATGCGCTCGCCCGAGCATCTGGCCTGGTGCTCCGAGGTGCGTTCGATTCCGTTCAAGAAGGCGGCGAAGACCGTCATCGGTTACCTCGACAAGCCCGAAGTCGAGGCGCTGCTGCGTGCCCCGAATCGCAGCACGAGCCTGGGTTCACGCGATCACGCATTGCTGCTCTTCCTCTACAACAGCGGCGCCCGTGCCGCAGAAGCAGCATCGCTTCGCGTGAACAACCTTCAACTCGGCACATCACCGTCAGTGCGCATCCTCGGCAAAGGCAACAAGTGGCGCGTATGCCCACTTTGGCCAGTCACGATCGCGGCATTGCGAGTGCTCGTGGCTGGGAAGGAAGCCGACGACCAAGTGTTCCGCGGACGAACCGGTGAGCCGATGACGCGGTTCGGGGTGCATCGCATCGTGAAGAGCTACGCCGCATCGGCGGCCAGGCGGGTCGAGTCTATGCGGAACAAGCGCATCGGCCCTCACACGATGCGGCACACGACGGCTGTTCACCTGCTTCGCGCCGGGGTCGACATCAACACCATCCGAGCGTGGCTCGGTCACGTCTCCCTGGACACGACTCACGTTTACGCCGAGGTTGATCTCGACATGAAGGCCAAGGCGCTGGCCAGCGTGGACATCACAGACTTGCCGGGCGCCGCGCGGGTGCGCTCGTCGTTGAAGCCGCCGACGATCATGAGCTTCATGAGGCAGCTGTAGTGCTCGATCGCGCAGCACTTATGTGCGCGCTCGATGCCAGATGCAAGAGTGGCGTGTCCGCCGGCGCACGAGCGGCCGCCACATATCTTTGGCGGCAACATTACCGCTGCTATGTGCTGCAGCACATAGCAGCGGCTACAAGGCCTGTTTCGAGATGGGCGTGACC
>JAAOZX010000448.1 GCA_012274225.1 Comamonadaceae bacterium
CGATTATATCGTCGTTACCGCTGGGTTGGCGCCGCCAGCCGGTCCAGAATCCAGCCGGCGGCGCACTGGCCGAAGGTGGCAGTGACGCTCACCACCGAACCGTAGCCGTGGCAGTTGAGCGAGCCGTCGCCTTCGATCGCGCAGGACGGATCGGGCGGCGCCACGGCTTCGCGGCTGAAGACGCAGGACACGCCGATCTTCCTGCCTTCGCGCGGCGCGCCGTGGAACTTGCGCAAGCGGTAGCGCAGTTGCGCCAGCAGCGGATCGTGCGTGGCCTGCGCCAGATCGCCCAGGTCGACCTGGTGCGCCAGACGCTTGCCGCCGGCGGCGCCCACGGTCACGAACGGGATGCCGGTGGCGAGTGCCCAGGCCGCCATCGCGACCTTGGCCGGCACCTGGTCGCAGGCGTCAATCACTGCACTGACGCCCGGCGGCAGCAACTGCGGCCAGTTGCCCGGCTCGACGAATTCCTCGATGCCATGCACGAGGCAGCTTGGATTGATCTGCGCGATCCGCTCGCCCATCGCCTGCACCTTGGCCTGGCCAAGCGTGCTCTCCAGCGCCTGGATCTGCCGGTTGATGTTGGATTCGGCAATATGGTCCAGATCGATCAGGGTCAGTTCGCCGACGCCGCTGCGGGCCAGCGCCTCGGCCGCCCAGGACCCGACGCCGCCGAGCCCGACCACGGCCACGTGGCTGGCGCGGATGGCGGCCGCGCCAGCCACGCCGCAGAGGCGCTCCAGTCCGCCAAAGCGGCGCCGCAGGTCGGCCGCCTCGTCGAGGTGCGTCATCGCGTCAGCGGAACCGGGCCAGCCGTTCCTTGGCCGCGACGGCCGCTTCCGACTGCGGATAAGCCTTGACCAGTTCGTCGAGCGTGCGCCGGGCGCCGGCGTTGTCCTTCAACTCGATCTGGCAATTGGCGATCGACAGCACCGCCTCGGCCGCGCGTGGGTGTTCCGGTGCGACGGCCAGCAAGGCACGGAAATTGGCGATCGCGCCCTTGTAGTCGCGGTTGGCGTACTGCGAGTTGCCCAGCCAGAACAACGCCGTCGGACGGAAACCGCTTTGCGGGTAGCGCTTGATGAAGTCGGCGAACGCAGCCTGCGCGGCCGGAAACTCGCCACGCCGGAAGATCGCCAGCGCCGCTTCGAAGTCGCGCGACTCGGTCGGATCGGCAATGAACTCCTTGCCGTCGACCGAGACCTTGGACGGCTCGACCTTGCGCAGCCGCTCGTCCACGCCCTGCACCAGGTCTTTCTGGCGCCGCTGGACCTCGGCCAGGTCACGCAGCAACTGCTCGTTCTGCCCCGTCAGGCGCGCGATTTCACCGCGCAGCGACTCGATCTGGCTTTGCAGATCGAGCAGGCTGTTGCGCATCTGCCGGGTGTCGTCCGCCGCGCGCCTGGCATCTTCGGCCTGACGATCCGCCGCGGCGCGCTGCGCCTCCACGCGCCCGCGCAACTCGACAATGGCGCGGCGTGCCTCGTCGTCCTCGAACAGCGCGGCGGAGGCGAACGAACTGGCGCCCAGGCCCAGCACCAGGAATGCGGCAGCGAAGATGGCTCGCCAGCGGCGGCTCGTGATGAGCTTACCCATTACCGGTAGACGATCTCGACGCGGCGGTTCTGGGCCCAAGCCTGTTCATCGCTGCCGGGGACGGCGGGTTTTTCCTTGCCGAAACTCACGGCCTCCATCTGTTTGTCGGCCACGCCCAGCAGCGCGAGCGCCTGTCGCACGGCTTCGGCGCGCCGCTGGCCCAGGGCGAGGTTGTATTCGCGACCGCCGCGTTCGTCGGTGTGGCCTTCCAGGGCCACGCGGCGTCCGCTGTTGGCCTTCAGGAAGCGCGCGTGGGCCTCGATCAGCGCCTGGAACTCGGGCTTGATCGAATAGCTGTCGTAGTCGAAGTAGATGAGGCGCGCGACATTGGCCGGACCCGCGGCGGTGAGCGAGGCGGAGTCGGCGGCGACCGGAGCGACCCGGCTCTCGACGGCAGCGCCGCCGCCAGCACCCGGCTGGGTCGCCGTGCTGCTGGCGCTCTTGTCCTCCACCGGGACGTCGTCGAGCTTGACACTGGAACAACCCACCAGCGTCAACGTCAGGGCCAGGGCCAGGGACAAGCCCCGGAGCGTGCTATTCATCATCCAAAATTCTCCTTGCAATTTCACTTCTGGAACGGGCCCCAGTCCGGTTCGCGAATATCTCCGCCCTGGCCCGCCAGGCGCGCCTTGATCTTGCCGTCCAAGGTGGTGGTCATCAACGCTTCCTTCCCATTTTGCCGCGTCGCGTAGACGATCAGGCGGCCGTTGGGCGCGAAGCTGGGGCTTTCGTCGGCAGTCGTGTCGGTCAGCGAGTGCACAGCCTGACCGCCAAGTTCCATCACCTGGAGTTTGAACGCCCCGTTGATGCGGGAAATGTAGGCCAGCCAGCGGCCGTCTGGGCTGATGGCCGGAGAGATGTTGTAACTGCCCGTAAAGGTAACCCGTTCGGGGTTTCCCCCTGCGGATGACATGCGGTAGATCTGCGGCGCGCCGCCACGGTCGCTGACGAAATAGATGCTGCGCCCGTCCGGCGCGTACACCGGCTCCGTGTCGATGCCGCTCGACTGCGTCAACCGCCGCGGTTCGCCGCCGTTGGCGTCGATGGTGTAGAGCTGCGAACCGTGGTCGCGGCTGAGGGTCACGGCCAGTGTGCGGCCATCCGGCGACCAGGCCGGCGCGCTGTTGGAGCCTTTGAAGTTGGCGATCAGCCGGCGCTTGCCGGTGGCAACGTCGTGCACGTAGACGACGGGCTTGCGCGACTCGAACGACACATAGGCGAGCTGCGCGCCGCTGGCCGACCAGGCCGGCGAGATGATCGGCTCGCTGCTGGCCAGCGCCGACTGCGCGTTCTCGCCGTCGGCGTCGGCGACCCACAGGTTGTAGCGGCTGCCCGACTGGGTCACGTAGGCGATCCGGGTCGAAAACACGCCCTTCTCGCCGGTGAGCTTCTGGTAGATGTAGTCGGCGATCCGGTGGGCCGCCAGCCGCAGGTCGCCGGCGGGCACTGCATAGCTTTGGCCGCCCAGGTCCTGCCCGCGCACCACGTCCCAGAGGCGAAACCGCACGTCGTAGCGGCCGTCGACCAGCCGTGAGACGCTGCCCGCCGCCAGCGAGTCGGCACCCTTCTGGCGCCACGGCGTTACGTCGGGCCGGCTGGTTTCGTCGAGTGCGGAGCCCGCCGCATCGATGGCCCGGAACTGCCCGCTGCGCTCCAGGTCGGCCTGCACGATCGCCGCGATCTTTTGCGGCGCCTGGGCTTCGCCGCGAAACGGCGCGATCGCGATCGGCAACTGGGTCAGTCCCACGCCCGTCACTTCCACCCGGAACTGGGCCAGGGCCGGCAGCGCAACCGCGCCCAGCAGGCCGACCAATTGGCGTCGCCGCCACAGCGTTGGGATATTCATGCTCGTTGTTCTCTCCATCATCGGTTCAACAGGGTCACGATCGCGGCCGTTTCGCCGGACAGCTCGGCCAGGCCACGTTCGGCGCGCACCAGGTTGCCCTGCATGCGCTGCTTCACGCGTTCGCGGTTGCCGGCTTCTGCGGCCCGGCTATTTTCCGGGTGCCAAAGGTGGAATACCTCGGTGGCCAGGAAGCCATTCTTGCGCCGGCAACCTTGGTGATGCAGCCGCAGTACCAGGTCGGCGTCCTCATGGCCCCAGCCGCTGAAGCCTTCATCGAAGCCGTTCACCGCCTGGAAGTCACGATACCAGACGCCGAAGTTGCAACTGCGGATGCCTTTCCAGCGGAACCCGGTTTGTACCCGCCCCGGCGCATTCGCCCAGCAAAGAAGGTGCGTCAGTTTGTTAACGTCACCGGCCAGTCGCAGGCGCAACCACTGCACGGCGCCAAGTCGCGCCAGGTCGATTTCGCCGTGCAGCACCCGCTCGCTCAACCGTTCTCCAAGCAG
>JAAOZX010000449.1 GCA_012274225.1 Comamonadaceae bacterium
GCTGTGGCCGTCGCGCTCGGCGTCCATGATGAACTTGCCGGACTTCTTGCGCAGGCCGTTCTGCAGCGCGTTGGTCTCGGGCAGGCTGCGCGCGAAGTCGAAGCACATCAGCAACTCGTTCAGGTTGCCCGGCACGAAGGTGGCGGCCACCTTGCGGCCCTTGCTGTGGGCCGTCGCCAGGTCCATGTAGTTCGAGTTGATGAGCTCCTTCTGGTAGTTCATCGCGTCGTCCTTGATGGCGACGGGGGGCTTCTTCTTGCTCGCCGGCATTTCGATGGTGCTCATTTGACGCTCCACAATTTGATGGAATCGGCGAAAGTGCCGGCTTGTTCACGGATGGGGGCCATCTGGCCGGTGTTTTCCGCGTACTTGAACGCGGTGTAGGGAACCTGGTTTTTCGCCATGACGTCCTGCAGCATCGGCCGCTCCAGCAGCGCCGGGTCGCAGAACGAAGGTGCCGCGAAGATCACCCCTTCGGCGCCGCGGGTCTTGACCTGCTTCAGCAGGAACATGCCCTTCTCCGCCTGGGTCGTGTCGTACTTGGCCGCCGAGGTGGCCGAGCGGTGCAGGAAGGCCTTGGACAGTTCGTCCAGCGGGCTGGCGTTGGCGGGCACTTCGTCCAGCAGCCAGCGGGTGACCAGCATGAAGTCGTCGTCGACGATGTAGCAGCCCGACATCTCGATCGACTTGATCAGCGCCAGCGGCGGCTGCTCGCAGAACGAGCCGTTGATGACGACGCGGGCGTTGTCGCGCTTGGGCCGCGGCACCGCTTCGGTGGCCTTGAGGTATTCGCGCACCAGCACGGTGTGGTCCTCGGGCGGCAGCACCATGCCCGCGCGCAGCAACAGGTAGACCTCGGAGGTGGGCGCCTGCCAGGGCTTGGCGGCGCGATACTTGTACAGCTCGTCGATCGCCACCCGGTTTTCGTTGTAGACGGCGATCGACGCGTTCAGTTCGGCGTCGGTGACCTCCGAGCCGCGCAATCTGCCCAGGTCTTCGCGCAGGGTCTGCATCTCCTGGATGTAGAAGTTGCCGCCGATCGAGTCGATGTAGTTCTGCGGCACGTCGATGTACTTGACGTACTTGTCCTTGAACAGGATCTGCCACATGCCCGACAGGTTGCGGATCACGTCGCAGATCGAGGGGAACAGCATGCCGTCCATGCAGTCCAGCCGCCCGGTCAGGCCCAGCTCGATGGTCGAGCGCGGGATGCGGCAGATGTAGCTCTGGTAATAGGCGTCGCCCTGGATCACCTCGAGCGAATCGCCGCCGCCCAGGATGCCCACCGGCAGCATGCCGGCCGCGTGGATCAACTCGCGCGGCACGTACACCGGCATGTAGCCGATGGCCTTGCGCCCGGGCTTGGCGGCCTTCCATTCCTGGACGGCCTTGAAATCGAGGTCCTCGAACAGGACTGTGCAGCGATCGATGATCTTCTGCACCGGTGAAAGAGTGGACAGCATTGGGTTTGTCTCCCCGTTATTGGTGGGACCAGCTCGGCTGGCGTTTTGCCATGAAGGCGGCAAGGCCCTCGTTGGCGTCGTGGGTCTTCATCAGACGATCGAGATACAGGTGTTCAACTTCGGCGAGCCGAGCCCGCACGTCGCGCAGCATCTGGCCGCGGGCGGCCGCCAGCGCGCAGGCCAGGGCCGCGGCGCTCTTGTCCTGCAGGTGCTGTTCGAAGTACATGAGGGCCGCGGCTTCGGGGTCCTCGGCCAGGGCCTGCACCAGTCCGTACGACAGCGCCTCGGTGCCGCTGATCGAGCGGCCGCTCAGGAGCAGGTCCTCGGCGGCCGGCTGGTTCAGCCGGTAGGGCAGCAGCACCGACGCGGCCGGGGCGAACACGCCCAATTTGATTTCGGGCTGGCCCAGTTGCGCCGACGGCGCGGCGAAGATCGGTCCGCCGGCCAGTGCCAGCTCGAGTCCGCCGCCCAGGCACTGGCCGCGCACGGCGACCAGGATCGGCACCGGGAACTCCAGCATCTCCAGCAGCAAGGCGTGCAGCGAGGCGAGCATTTGCGCGCAGTTGGCCGGCAGGTGCTCCTCGACGCTGGCGCCGAAGCTGAAGTGCGGGCCCTCGGCATCGAGGATCACGCCACGCAGCGCCTTGGCCTTGCCTTCCTGGGTGAGCGCGGCGTGCAGCGCCACGATCATCGCGGCGTCGACGATGTTGGCCTTGGGGCGGGCCAGGCGCAGGCGCAGCAGCGCGCCTTCGCGTTCGACCCAGACTCTCAGCGGACTCTCTGCGCTCATGATTTACTTCTTCTTCGGCTGGATCTGGTCGTGCAGGCCGGCCAGCCAGCTGGTGCCCGCGGCCAGTTTCTGGCGCAGCAGAACGAAGTCGGCTTCGCGGTCGTCCTTGGGGCCGTCGTTGAACGCGGTGAAGCCGGCGCGGGCCTCGGTCATCATGTTCAGCGCCAGCCAGGCGCGCGAGCTTTCCCGGTTCTTGTCCCAGGCGGCCATCTTGGGCTTGCGCAGTTCTTCCACCGTCTTGAGCGTGCACTCGGGGAAGGTGAGCAGCATCTTGGCGCACAGCTCCTCGACCTTCGCGTCCAGCATCGACAGGTCGACCTTGCCGCGGGCCATCAGCGCCTTGGCCTCCTTGACGGCCTCTCCGGTCTTTGGCAGGCCGTAGGCGAGGCGGCCGAACTCGTCGTACATGCGCTGGGTCTCGACCAGCGGGTTGGCGATGAACTTGCCGTCCACCTTCAGCGCCGGGGCGATGTCGGTGAGGATGCCCATCTGATAGGCCTGGTGCGCCGAGAAGGGCTCGCACAGCACGCAGGCGGCCATCGCGCGTTCGGCGCCCACCATCAGCGGCAGGAAGTCGGTCGCGCCGCCGATCGGGGCCGAGCCGTGCTTGGGGCCGGCCTGGCCGAAGCGCGCCAGGTCCGAGGCCACCGAGAAGTCGCAGGCCATGCCGATCTCCTGGCCGCCGCCGATGCGCATGCCGTTGACGCGGCAGATCACCGGCTTGTCGGCCACCAGCAGGGCGGTGACCATGTCGTTGAACAGGCGCAGGTACTGGCGGTATTCCTGCGGCTGGCCGGCGTAGTACTCGGCGTATTCCTTGGTGTTGCCGCCGGTGCAGAAGGCCTTGTCGCCGGAACCGGTCAGCACGATGCAGTTGACGTCGCGGGCGTTCGACGCCGCGCGCAGCGCCAGGATCACGCCCTTGACCATGTCGGTGGTGTAGGAGTTGAACTGGCTCGGGTTGTCCAGCGTGATCCAGGCGTTGTAGAGGCCGGCGACGACCGTGCCGTCGGGCTTCTTGGCCGGGCGCTTCTCGTACAGCACGCCGGGCCGCTTGATGTCGTCCACGATGTCGTGGTTCTTGAAGTCAAGCGCGGGGGCAAGGGCAGTGGATGCGTTCATGGAGTCTCCTGGGGTCAAAAAATGGGAGGGCGAGGCGGCGGCTATTCGGGCACCAGCACCACGCGCTTGCGGATTTCGTGGTGGTGAACGGCCTCGAACACGGCGTTGATCTGGGCCAGCGGGCGTTGCTCGACGAACGGCGCGATCTGCACCTTGCCTTCCAGCACCAGGTCCAGGGCGGCCGGGTAGTACTCGGGCGGGCAGCCCCAGTTGCCCAGCGCGCGGGCGTCGAAAGCCATCAGGTTGGACAGGCGCACTTCGACCTTGTCCATGGTGAAGCCGACCACCGACAGCGTGGCGCCGTGCACCAGCAGGCCGAACGCCGTGAGCTGGCCGGGCGCGCTGCCCGAGCATTCGAAGATGAACCACTCGGTTGCGCGCAGGCCCTGCTTCTTGGCGAAGGCGCTGACCTCGGACTTGATGGCCTTGCCATCGAGTCCGCGGCTGTTGATCGTGAGCGCCGCGCCGTGCTCGGCGATGGCCGCCAGCTTGCTGTCGTCGACGTCGATCGCCACCACCGTCGCGCCGAAGGCCCGCGCCACCTGCACGCAATAGCCGCCGACGCCGCCGGCGCCGACCACGATGGCCAGGCTGCCCGGCGTGACACCGGCGCGCCGCACCGCCTGGTAAGGCGTGGTGAGCGCGTCGGCCACGATGGAAACCTGCGCCAGCTCCAGTCCCGCGCTCTTCAGGCGTGCCGGGTCGACTTCGCACAGTCCCCGCCCGGGCACCACGATGTGCGAGGCGAAGCCGCCCTGGATGTCGTTGCCGGGCATCTTCTGGCCGCGGCAGATGGTGGCGAGGCCGCGCTTGCACAGGTCGCACTCGCCGCACGGCAGCACGGCCGGGACGATCACCGATTTGCCCAGCCACTTCTCGGCGCCGGCGCCGGCTTCCACCACGCGGCCGCTGATCTCGTGGCCCAGCGCCAGCGGCAACGGCTGGTTGGTGCGCACGCCGTCGTAGAAGTAGCCCAGGTCGGTGTGGCAGACGCCGCAACCGGCAATCGCCACCACCACCTCGCCGGCCTGCGGCGCGGCCTGGAATGCCGTTCGCACCATCGGCGTTTTGGGTGCGGTCATCAACCAGCGGTGGGCTTCGATGCTCATGGAGCGGCCTTTCAAAATGAGTCCGGAAACCGGGGGCCGGACGGGTGGGGAGAACCAATGGGTTTTGCGTAATATGGTATTGCGGTACCGAATTACGTCTTTGAGGGATTGTGAGGAGGCTTCTTGGGGCTCTCCTTGATCCAAGTCAAGGTCAGCGGCGCCTCCTACTTGTTTACTGCACCCTCACACGATCCATAGGAGTCTTGCGTGGATGAACCCCTGAAAACACAAGCTCGACAGGCGCGACCCGATCCCGCCGCGCCGACGGCGGTTGCCGGCCTGTCGATCGCCATCGCGGGCAGCGGCGGCAGCGGCGTCATGACGGCCGGCACCCTGTTGCTCGAGGCGGCGGCCGAGGCCGGCCTGTACGGCCTGATGGTCCGCACCAGCGGCCCGCAGATCCGCGGCGGCGAGGCGGCGGCGCTGCTGCGCCTGGGCGCCGTGCCCGTGGAGTCGCTGGACGACCAGTTCGACCTGCTGCTGGCCATCGACTGGCAGAACGTGCACCGGTTTGCCGACGAGATTCCGCTGCACGCCGGCAGCATCGTCATCGGCGACAGCGAAGGCGGCGAGGTGCCCGAGGTGTTCCTGCGCACCGGCGCGAAGGCCGTGACGCTGCCGCTCAAGAAGATGGCCAAGGCCCTGCCGGGCAGCTGGATCAACATGCTGGCGCTCGGACTGGCCGGCGAGCTGGCCGGACTGGAGGCCGCCGCGCTGGAGGGCGCTGTGCGCAAGAGCTGGAAACGGCCCGAGGCCGCGCTGCTGGCCAACCTCAAGGCGCTGCATGAAGGCATCACTGCGGCCAAGGGTATTGGCGGACTGGCCCGGCTGGCCGGTGCGAAGCGGGCCGCGCCCGGAACGCGCTGGGTCTTGAGCGGCAACGAAGGCGCCGGCTACGGCGCGCTGCGCGGCGGCGTTCGCTTCGTCGCCGCTTATCCGATCACCCCGGCCACCGAACTGCTCGAATGGATGGCGCCCGCGCTGACCAAGGTCGGCGGCTCGCTGCTGCAGGCCGAAGACGAGCTGGCGTCGGTCAACATGATCATCGGCGCGTCCTATGGCGGCGTGCCTTCGCTCACGGCAACCGCCGGTCCCGGCCTGGCGCTGATGACCGAAGGCATCGGCCTGGCGGTCGCCGCCGAAGTGCCGATCGTGGTGGTCGACGTGATGCGCGGCGGCCCGTCCACCGGCATCCCGGCCAAGAGCGAGCAGAGCGACCTGTCGTTCGCCGTCAGCGGCCTGCACGGCGACGCGCCGCGGCTGGTGCTGGCGCCGAGCTCGATTTCCGACTGCGTGGCCACCACCCAATGGGCGGTGGAACTGGCCGAGGCGTTGCAGGCCCCGGCCATCGTGCTGTCGGACCAGTTCATGGGCCAGTCGCGCGCCATCGTCGCCAAGCCGGCGCTTCGCGAAGGCAACGGCCACCGCCTGACGGTGGCCGCCAACACGGCCGACTACAAGCGCTATCGCGACACCGAAAGCGGCATCTCGCCGATGGCGATTCCCGGCACCCCCGGCACGGTCTACACCGCCGACGGCCTGGAGCACACCGAGGCGGCCATCCCCAGCAGCCAGTCGCGCGACCACACCGTGCAGCTCGACAAGCGCGAGCGCAAGCTGATGCGGCATGACTACGGCAGCCGCTGGGCCGACATCGAAGGCGACGGCAAACTGGCGGTGATCACCTTCGGCTCGGCCTCCGGGCCGGCCCGCGAGGCGGTGCAACGCGCCGCCCGCCAGGGCGTCAAGGTGCGGCTGGTGGTGCTGCGATTGCTGGCGCCGCTGCAGCCCGAGGTGGTGGAAGCGGCATTGGCCGGCGTCGAACGCGTGATGGTGGTCGAACAAAACCACGGCGCCCAGTTGCTGCGCTACCTGCGCGGCATGATCGACCTGCCGGCCAAGCCGGTGAGTTTCCACCGGCCCGGGCCCCTGTCCCTGCGGCCGGGCGATATCTGCGAAGCGATTCTGGAGTGGTCCGGCAAGGCCGTGGCCCACAAGGAGGCGGCATGAACGACATGGTGGTGCCGGAGCCGATTCAGGTGCTCACGGCGGCTCAATTCAAGTCCGGCTACAAGCCGATCTGGTGCCCGGGTTGCGGCGACTACACGGTGCTGGGGGCCTTGACCAGGGCGCTGGCGCTGCTGCAGCGCCCGCCGCATGAAGTGGCGGTGGTGTCGGGCATCGGCTGCTCGTCGCGGATTCCGGCCTACACGTCCTGCTACGGCTTTCACGGCGTGCATGGCCGCTCGCTGGCCGCGGCCACCGGCCTGAAGGTGGCGCGCCCCGAACTCACCGTGCTGGTGGCCAGCGGCGATGGCGACGGCTATTCGATCGGCGGCAACCACTTCCTGCACGCCTGCCGCCGCAACGTCGACCTGACCTACATCGTCATGGACAACCATGTTTACGGCATGACCAAGGGCCAGGCCTCACCGACCACCGAGCCCGACTGGGACAACAAGCTCTCGCCCGGCGGCACCGGCGTGCGCGCGTTCCATCCGCTGGTGATCGCGCTGGCAGCGGGCGCCAACTTCGTGGCGCGGGCCTTTGCCGGCGACCAGAACGGCACGGCCGAGATCCTGGCGCAGGCGGTGCGGCATCCCGGGTTTTCATTTGTCGAGATCCTGAGCCCCTGTGTCACCTTCCGGCCCGAGCAGCGCGACTGGAAGGACATGGTGCGGCCCGCCACGGTCGATCACACCGACGACGCGGCCCGCGCCGCGCGCCGCCTCATGAGCGACGACGGCTTCAACATCGGCGTGCTGTTCGCCGGTTCCCGGCCGGTGTACTCCGGCGGCAAGGTGGCTGCCAAGCACACGGTCGCCGACCTCGAACAGGAGTTCCTGCTGTGAACGCCCCGACCAAACCCAACGTCCCGGTGCTGCAGGGGCCGCAAACCCTGGAAGAGTTCATGTCGCAGGCGCTGGTGATGGAGCGCGAAGCGGTGGAGCGCTACAACGAATTCGCCGACGCGCTGGAGATGCACAACAACGGCGAGGTGGCCAAGCTGTTCCGCACCATGGCCGGCTACGAAGCCAAGCACGCCGAGCAGATCATGGCCCAGATGGGCTGGGACAAGGACCCGATGCCGCCGACCCAGTTGATGCACTGGCCCGGCCTGAGCGCCGGCCCCGAGACCGTGGCTATCGACCAAGTGCACTACCTGATGCAACCCTGGCATGCGCTGCAACTGGCGCTGGCCGCCGAGAAGCGGGCCCAGGCCTTTTTCGCGGTTTTGGCGAAGATGGCCGTGAGCGAGCCGATCCGCAAAGCCGCGCTGGAACTGCAGGCCGAGGAGGGCGAGCACGTGGCGCTGGTGCAGGCCTGGATCGCCAAGACGCCGCCGCCCGACGAGAACTGGGCCAACGACCCCGACCCGCCGCGCTACACCGACTAGAGCAACAACACGACAAAAGGACTGACCATGCGCGCTTTGCTTCCCGAGGGCTGGGCCCCTCCGATCGGTTATGCCAACGGCATCGAGGTCGAGACCGGGCGCATGGTCTTCATCGCAGGCCAGGTGGGCTGGGATGCGCAACAGAAGTTCCAGTCCGAAGAGATCGCGCCGCAGTTCGAGCAGGCGCTGGCCAACGTGCTGGCGGTCCTGCGCGAGGCCGGCGGCGAGCCGCGCCACATCTGCCGCATGACCGCCTACTGCTGCGACAAGCCGGCCTACCTGGCAGCGCGTCGCACGCTCGGCGGCATCTGGCAGAAGCTGATGGGCAAGCACTATCCGGCGATGAGCATGATCTTCGTGTCCGACCTGCTGGACCATCCCGGCAAGATCGAGCTCGAGGCCACCGCCGTCCTGCCGCGCGCCCTCTGAGGCGCCGCGCCCGAAGCGCGCGACCCCGCTTCGACATCCTGCAAGAACGGGAGAGCTCCATGCAATACGACGACATCCTCTACGAGCTGCGCAACGGTGCGGCCTGGATCATCATCAACCGCCCGGACAAGATGAACGCTTTCCGCGGCCGCACCTGCGACGAGCTGATCCATGCGCTCGGTCGCGCCGCGTCCGACAAGGCCGTGGGCGCGATCGTGCTGGCCGGCGCCGGCGACAAGGCGTTTTGCACCGGTGGCGACCAGTCGGCGCACGCGGGCCAGTACGACGGCCGCGGCACCATCGGCCTGCCGATGGAGGAGTTGCATGCCGCGATCCGCGATGCCGCCAAGCCGGTGATCGCTCGGGTCCAGGGCTACGCCATCGGCGGCGGCAACGTGCTGTGCACCATCTGCGACCTCACCATCGCCTCGGAGCGCGCCATCTTCGGCCAGGTCGGCCCCAAGATGGGCTCGGTCGATCCCGGCTACGGCACCGCGCTGCTGGCCCGGGTGGTGGGCGAGAAGAAAGCGCGCGAGATGTGGTACCTGTGCCGGCGCTACAGCGCGGCCGAGGCGCTGGCGATGGGCCTGGTCAACGCCGTGGTGCCGCACGACCAGCTCGACGCCGAGGTGCAGAAGTGGTGCGACGAGATCCTGGAAAAAAGTCCCACGGCGCTGGCCATCGCCAAGCGCTCGTTCAACATGGACACCGCGCACCAGGCCGGCATCGCCGGCATGGGCTTGTACGCGCTGAAGCTCTATTACGACACCGAGGAATCGCGTGAGGGCGTCAAGGCCTTCCAGGAAAAGCGCAAGCCCGATTTCCGCCGCTGGGTGAAATGAAAATGCTCGAAATCATCATCCAGGGACGGGGCGGCCAGGGCGCGCAGACCGCGGGCAACCTGCTCGCGATGGCGTATTTCGCGGAGGGCCGGCAGGTCCAGGCTTTCGCCAGTTACGGCGGTGCCCGGCGCGGCACGCCGGTGAGTTCGTTCCTGCGGGTCGACGACCAGCCGGTGCGCCTGCGCTGCGACATCGAGCGGGCCGACGCCATCCTGTGCTTCGACGCCAGCCTGCTGCAGGGTCCGCTGCTCAAGGCTGCGCACAGCGAGACGCTGATCGTGGTGAATTCGTCGCGCACCCCGGCCGAATTTCGCGAATCGCTGCCGGGCTACCGGGTGATCCCGGTCGACGGCCTGGCGATCTCGCGCCGGCAGGGCCTGGGCCGCATCGTCAACTCGGCGCTGCTGGGCGGCCTGGCGCGCGCCGTCGGCGATCCGCCGCTGGCCGTGCTCGAGCGCCTGTTGCTGGCGGAGTCCCCCAAGTTGCGCGAAGAGAACGTCGCCGCCTGCATCGATGGCTATCACGCCGTCGATGCCCAACTACTGGAGGCCGCGCGATGAACGCCCCGCTACCGCAAGCTACCTGGACCACCGGCACCACCGAGGTCTTCAAGACCGGCACCTGGCGGGCCGCGCTGCCGCACTACGTGAAGGCCGCATCACCCTGCCACCAGGCCTGCCCGGTGAACGGCGACATCGCGCAATGGATTGGCCTGGCGCACGCGCGCGATTTCCGCGGCGCCTGGGAAGTGCTGACCCGCCACAATCCGTTCCCGGCCGTGGCCGGGCGCATCTGCCATCACCCGTGCGAGGCGGCGTGCAACCGCGGCGGCTACGACGAGTCGCTGGCCATCTGCAAACTCGAGCGCCTGGTGGGCGACCTCGCCCTGGAAAATGGCTGGGCGTTCGACCCACCGGCGACCGAGCGCAAGGAGAGCGTCGCCATCGTCGGTGCCGGTCCTTCGGGTCTGTCGGCGGCGTTCCAGTTGCGCAGCCGCGGCTATCAGGTCACGCTGTACGAATCGCAATCCGAGCTCGGCGGGCTGATGCGCTATGGCATCCCGTCGTACCGGCTGGCGCGCAAGGTGCTGGACGGCGAGATCCAGCGCGTCGTCGCGCTGGGCGTGCAGGTGCGGCATGAAAAGCTGGGCAGCGCGCAGGACCTCGAGCGCCTGCGCACCGATTACGACGCGGTCTATCTGGCGCTGGGCGCCGGCAAGCCCAAGCGCCTTCCGAACATGCCGGAGCAGGCGCCGTGGCTGATGGACGGGGCCGAGTACCTGGCCCGCAGCAACGCCGGCGCGCCGCCGCTGCTGGGCAAGCGCATCGTGGTCGTGGGCGGCGGCAGCGCCGCGCTGGACGCCGCGCGCAGTGCCCGCCGCGCCGGCCATGAAGTGACCATCCTCGCGCTGGAACGCGCCAAGCAGATGCCCGCGCAAAAAGAGGAGCTGGCCGAGGCGCTGGAAGAAGGCATCGCGCTGGCCGACGGCGCGATGCTCAAGGCCGTGACGCCCACCAAGGGCATCGGGCTGGTGCTGCACTGCCAGTGCGTGATCTTCGAGCCCGGCGCGGTGCGCGGCCAGTTCACCCTCGAGCCGCTGGCCCATGGCGACTTCACGCTGGCGGCCGACGCCATCGTGGTCTCGATCGGCCAGGACCCCGAGCTTTCCGCGCTGGACGGCATGCTCGCCGTCGACCGCGGCTTGCTGGTGGTGGACGAGCGCATGGCCGCTTCGGCCCCCAGCGTGTGGGCCGGCGGCGACGCGGCCAGCATGGCGCGCTTCGTGACCGAAGCGATCGGCATGGGCAAGCGCGCGGCGCTCGACATCGATCGGGCGCTGAGCGGTCAGCCTGTGCAGGCCGATGGCGCCGCACAGCCCCTGGCCGGCCTGCCCAACATCGCGACCTGGTATCACCCCAAGCACGAGCGGGTGGCCGAACAGGTGCGGCCTGCGGCCGAGCGGCTGGCGGGCAGCGTCGAAGTGCAACTGGGCCTGGAGCTGGAGCAGGCGCTGGCCGAAGCCGGACGTTGCTTCTCGTGCGGCACCTGCACTCAGTGCGACAACTGCTTCCACTACTGCCCGGACCTCGCGATCATCCGCGTGCCCGGCGGCTATTCGGTGCTCACCGACTACTGCAAGGGTTGCGGCATCTGCGTCAAGGAATGCCCGACCGGCTCGATGGTGATGATGGAGGAAATTCGATGACCGCCGACCAGTCCCCCATGCTGCTCACCGGCAACCACGCGGTGGCATGGGCCGCACGCCGGGCCCGCCCGCAGGTGGTGCCGGTGTATCCGATCACGCCGCAGACGCCAATCCTGGAGCTGATCACCGACTTCCACGCGGCCGGCGACTTCGAAGCGGAAATCCTCACGCCCGAGTCCGAGCACTCGGTGTTGTCCGCCTGCATCCCGGCCTCGCTGGCCGGCTCGCGGGTGTTCACCGCCACGGCCTCGCAGGGGCTGCTGCTGATGCACGAGCTACTGCACTACGCCAGCGGCGCGCGGGCGCCGATCGTGATGGCCAACGTCAACCGCACCGTCGCCTCGCCCTGGGCTTTCTGGCCGGACCAGACCGACAGCCTGGCGCAGCGCGACACCGGCTGGATCCAGTACTACGTCGAGACCGCGCAGGAAGCGCTGGACACCGTGCTGCATGCGTTCCGGGTGGCCGAGCAGGTGAGCCTGCCGGCAATGATCAACCTCGATGCCTTCTATGTGTCGCATGCGCTGGAACCGGTGCAGGTGCCTTCGCAGGAACTGGTCGACGGTTACCTGCCGCCCTACGCGCCCGAGCACCGGCTCGATATCGGCATCGGTTCGTCCTGGGGCAACGTGGTGAGCGCGGAAATGTTCAACGGCCATCGGCAGGCGATCGGGCAAGCGATGACGCGGGCGCTGACCGTGACGCAGGAAGCCGATCGGGAATGGGGCGAGCGCACCGGCCGCAGCCACGGCCTGCTGGAGCGCTATCGCTGCGACGGTGCCCACGCCGTGATCGTGACCATGGGCAGCATGTGCGGTACCGCCCGCGTGGCGGTCGATGCGCTGCGCGATGCCGGCCATGCGGTGGGCCTGCTGAAAGTGCGGCTGTTCCGGCCGTTGCCGGTGCAGGCGCTGCGGGTGGCGCTGGCCGGCGTGCCCGACGTGGTGGTGCTGGACCGCAACCATTCACCGGGTGCCGGCGGCATCCTGCATCAGGAACTGCGCAGCGCGCTGTACGGCGTCGAGGCGCCGCCGCGGGTGCACGGCATCCTGGCCGGCGTCGGCGGCGTCAACGTATCGCCCGAATCCATCGTCGCCATCGTGCGCGGCGCAACCGGCAACGTGCCCGCCGTCGAATCCAGCTGGGCCAGGTAACCACCATGGAAAAACTCAACATCACCAATCCGCCGATGCTGTGCTCCGGGCACGCCGCCTGCCCGGGTTGCGTGGAAGCGCTGTCGGTGCGCCACGTGCTCGCGACCATGGGGCCCGACACCATGGCGGTGGTGCCGCCCTCGTGCATGGCCATCATCTGCGGCCCGCAGCCGTACAGCTCGCTGCACATCCCGGTGTACCAGCCGACCCTGGAGGCCAGTGCCGCCGCGGCGTCGGGCCTGCGCCGCGCGCTCGATGCGCAGGGCAAGCACGAGACGCACGTCATCGTGCTGGCGGGCGACGGCGGCACCTACGACATCGGCTTCCAGTGCCTGTCGTCGGCCGCCGAGCGCAACGAGAACATCCTGTACATCTGCCTGGACAACGAGGGTTACATGAACACCGGCGCGCAGAAGTCGTCGTCGACGCCGCACTACGCCAAGACCGGCTCCACGCCCGAGGGCAAGTCCACGCGCAAGAAGAACATCACGGCGATCATGGCTGCTCACCAGGTGCCCTATGCGGCCACGGCCAGCGTCGGCTTCCTGCCGGACCTGATCCGCAAGGTGGAGAAGGCCAAGTCGATCCGGGGCTTCCGCATGCTCACGCTCCTGATTCCCTGCCTGGACGGCTGGGGCCTGGCCGACGACGGCGGCCTCACCGCTTCGCGCTACGCGGTGGAGTCGGGCGCCTTCCCGCTGTACGAGGTGGAGAACGGCACCACTTACACGCTCAACCATACGACACGCAGCCGGCCGGTCGGCGATTACCTGAAATTGCAGCGCCGCTACCAGCACCTGCCGGAGGCCGGCATCGCATCATTGCAAGCCGAGATCGACGAGGGCTGGATGCGGTTGCAGCGGCAGGTGGAGATGAGCAAAGCCGACGCCGCCACGGCGCATGCATGACCCAGTGAACGGACACCGAGCGATCACTATCGCAGGCCCATGAAAGTCGACCCGGCACAAGTCGCCCTGAGGGTGGTCAACCATATTTCGGCGATGGTGGCGTATTGGGATCGCGATCAACGCTGCGTATTTTCAAACAATGCGTACACGGAATGGTTCGGCAAGACCCCCGCGGAGATGGTGGGGATGCGGGCGGACGAATTGCTCGGGCCAGCACTCTATGAAATGAATCGCCCCTATATCCTCGCAGTGCTCCAAGGAGAGGTCCAGGTGTTCGAGCGGCGGATTCCCCTTCCGGGCGGAGGATTCAGGGATTCCATCGCTACCTATACCCCCGACATCGTCAATGGCGAAGTGATGGGCTTTTCAGTTCATGTGGCTGATGTCACGCTTCTTCGACAACGTGAAGCGGAGTTGGAGCGGGCCATACGGGAAAAGGAAGAAATGCTGGCTGAAGTCGACGAGTTGACCGGACTGCTTCCGATCTGTGCGTGGTGCAAGAAGATCCGGGCGGACGAGGGCTATTGGACCCAGTTGGAGAATTACGTCGAAACCCACACCAAGGCGAAATTTACCCACGGCATTTGTCCGGATTGTGTTGGGAAATTGCAGGATCAGTGAGATTTCACTGTCCGCCTCAGGCAACACCCAATGAGATCGTTGTTCCTCCTGTTGCTCGGTCTCGCCAGCGCATGCGCAGGTGTCGCACAGACGACGACCACCCTTTACAAATCGACCGGTCCCGACGGACGAACGATCTACAGCGATAAACCGGCGCCCAATGCGTCGGCCAGCCGAACCATCACGTTCCGGAACCTGCCGGCAAGTCCGCTCTCTGCGCAAACGCTGGCGTTCATCGAGGAGATGAAGAAGTCCGCCGATGCGCGCATCTCCGCTCCTCCTCCGGGTGACACAGTCCTGTTTTCCGCGAAATGGTGTGTCTATTGCAGGCAGGCCAAAGCCCACCTGGCCAGCAAGCAGGTCGCTTACCGCGAACTCGATATCGAAACCAGGGAAGGCGCGCTCGCGTACGCACGCGCTGGCGGCAAAAGCGTCCCTCTCCTGCTTGCCAACGGGCAGAGTGTGTCCGGGTTTTCCGCTGCAGCTTATGCTGCGCCCGCTTTCTGCGCAAAGAAGACGTAGTTTCGCAACCCCCGAATGAAACGTCTCATCCTCGTCTTGCTTCTTGCCGCGCTGGGCTGGTACGGCTATGGGAAGTACCAGGACAAACTCAGTGCGCACAGAGCTGCCGCGGCAGAACTGAAGTCCCCGAGTTCGAAGAAAGCGGACCAGCGTGTGGCGCCGAGCACCGCATCGTTCACCTGCGATGGCCGTACCTACTGTTCGCAAATGACCTCCTGTGCCGAAGCCACGTTCTTCCTGAAGAACTGTCCGGGCACGAAGATGGACGGGAACAACGACGGTATTCCATGCGAGAAGCAATGGTGCAAGTAGCCGCATCGCTTCATCACAGCTGCCAGTCAAACAAAGGAAAAGAATGAAAAGCACTGTACTCGTCGCCGCGGTTGCCGTGGCTTGCGCGGTCATCGCCAGCGCGGCCCACGCGCAGAGCGGAAAGCTCGGGGCGTATACCGGCACGGTGACCGTCTCGGGCTCGGAGATTGAGAAGCATTCGAAGACGGACTTCCGTGCCACCATCAAGGTGAGCCTGCCGGTCGCCAGCAGGAATGAGGGCTCCACGCGTGCCGAGGCCGACGACGTTGACAAGCCCAGCGCGACGGCAACCATCACGCAGTGGGAGCTGGAAGCCCGCAACGCCTCGCCCGACTCCGACGGCAAGATAACGAGCTGGAAGTGCTCGCTCGTCGCGCCGATCGACGTGCCGATGAACGCGTCGGGCGCGCTTGACGTAGACCACCGCACGAAAAAGCATTCGATGTTCGTCGCGCTGGTCTCCACCAAGCCCATCCCGCTGAAGTGCGTCAACTCGCGCTCGGGCCCGTACAAGAAGACCGAGGCCGTGAGCCTCTTCTTCGGCACCAGCGAGCCCGACCTGATGCCCGCGAACGCGCTGCCCTATACGGACCCCGCACGGCTGGCCGCCAAGTACAAGCTCGTGCCGGCCAGCGCCATGAAGGGGCGCTACGGGCCGGTGGACATGGAGTGGGACCTGCGGCTGGACAAGTGAGCTCGGCAAGTGCGTAATCGCAGAAGGCTCTTGAGCGACTACCTGAAATTGCAGCGCCGTTACCAGCATCTGCCCGACGCCGGCATCGCCTCGCTGCAGGCCGAGGTGGACGAGGGCTGGAGGCGGTTGCAGCGGCAGGTGGAGATGAGCAAAGCCGACGCCGCCGCAGCGCATGCGTGA
>JAAOZX010000450.1 GCA_012274225.1 Comamonadaceae bacterium
CTCGTGCGCATGCTCGGCGATGAAAAAGCGCCGCACATTGCGCAACACCATCAGGATGTGCTGGTCGACCGTGTACACGTGGAACAGGTCGTGCTGCATCTGTCCCACGATGCGGCGGAACACCCAGAGGTAGCGGCCCAGTACCGAGGTCTGATTCATCAGCCGCATGGCGTGGGTGATGCCCTGCGGCTCCATCAGCATGGCCTTGAAGGTGGCGCGGTTGACCGGATCGTTGCGGAACTTCCCGTCCATCACCTCGCGCGCGTTGTACAGCGCGCGCAGGGTCCGTGCCGACAGGCCCTTGGCGCCCACGGTCTGCTGGAAGACCAGGAAGGTTTCCAGGATCGCCTGCGGGTTCTTCAGGTACAGGTCGTCGCTGGCCACTTCGACCATGCCGGCTTTGTTCAAGAAGCGCTCGTTGATCGGCTGCGGCTCGTGCACGCTGGGATTGAGACGCTCCTCGATGTTGAGCAGCAGGATCTGGTTGAGCTGGGTCACCGCCTTGGCCGCCCAATAGAACCGCTTCATCAGCGCTTCGCTCGAGCGCTCGACCACCCGGCCGCTGGAACTGAGGGCCGTCTGGTAGCCGAACGACTCGGCCACCGCGGCCTGCAGGTCGAACACCAGCCGGTCCTCGCGACGGTTGGCCAGCACATGCAGGCGGGCCCGGATCAGGCTCAGCAGCGCCTCGTTGCGCTTGATCTGGCGCGCCTCGAAGGCGGTGGCCAGGCCCCGCCGCGCCAGCTCGTCCCAGCTCTTGCCCAGCCCGGCCGCCTTGGCCACCCACAGGATCACCTGCAGGTCGCGCAGGCCGCCGGGCGACTCCTTGCAGTTGGGCTCCAGCGAGTAGGGGGTGTTTTCGAACTTGGTGTGGCGCTGGCGCATTTCCAGCGTCTTGGCCACCAGGAAGGCCCGGGGGTCGAGGGCGGCGTTGAAGCGCTCCTGGAACTGCGCGAAAAGCGCTGGGTCGCCGGTGATCAGGCGCGATTCCAGCAGCGAGGTTTGCACCGTGACATCGCTGTCGGCCTGGGCCAGGCACTCCGACAACGTGCGCACGGCCGAGCCGATTTCCAGGCCCACATCCCAGCAGTTGCCAATGAAGGCCTCGACCCTGCGCTTGCTTTCGGGGTCGGGTTCGCCCAGCACCCCGTCGGGCATCAGCACCACCACGTCGACGTCCGAATGCGGGAACAACTCACCCCGGCCGAACCCACCCACCGCCAGCAGGGCAAATCCATCAGGCAGGTCGGCGGCCCGCCACAGCGCGATCAAGGTTCGGTCGGCTTCCCGCGCCAGGCCCTGCAACAGGCCACGAACGCCCCTGCTGGAGCTGCCGCGGGCCTTGAGGGCCGCCAGCAAGTCGTTCTTGCGGGCCCGGTGGCCCTCGCGCAAGGCCGGCACGCCCGGCGCCGCCGGCGGGCAGAGGGTGGCCGGCTGCGCCGCGGTCATGCGTTGACGAAGGGCGGCGGGGGCGGGGCGCCGGGGGACAGTGTCAGGACCTCGTAGCCCGATTCGGTGACCAGCACGGTGTGCTCCCACTGGGCTGACAGCGAGTGATCCTTGGTCACGATGGTCCAGCCGTCGCTGCCAAACTCCTTCACGTCCCGCCGGCCGGCGTTGATCATGGGCTCGATGGTAAAGGTCATGCCGGGCCTGATCTCTTCCAGCGTGCCGGGCTTGCCATAGTGCAGTACCTGTGGCTCTTCATGGAAGTTGCGGCCGATGCCGTGGCCGCAGAACTCGCGCACCACCGAGAAGCCGTTGCTCTCGGCGAATTTCTGGATCGCGTAGCCGATGTCGCCCAGCCGCACGCCGGGCTTGACGCGCACGATGCCGTGCCACATGGCCTCGAAGGTCAGTGCGCAGAGCCGCTTGGCGGCGATCGACACTTCGCCCACCAGGTACATGCGGCTGGTGTCGCCGAACCAGCCGTCCTTGATGACGGTGACGTCGACGTTGACGACGTCACCCTTCTTCAGCGGCTTGTCGTTGGGGATGCCGTGGCACACCACATGGTTGACCGACGTGCAGAGGGACGCCGGATAGGCCGGATAGCCGGCGGGCTGATAGCCCAGCGTCGCCGAGGTGGTGCCCTGCTGCTTCATGCACTCGGCCGCCAGCCGGTCGATCTCCCTGGTGGTGACGCCGGGCTTGATGTGCGGGGTGAGGTAATCCAGGACGTCGGCGGCCAGCCGACATGCGGTGCGCATGCCCTGGATGCCGTCGGCGTCTTTGTAGGTGATGCTCATGGCACCAATTATCCCAGAGGGGCAAATACCGCGCAGGTAGAATGCCGGCTTGGCGCGGCGCCCCAGTCGGCGGCGGGCGCGGTTCAGCCCGACCCCACAGGTTTCACAGTGACCCTGCACATCACCGAGTTCGAGGGCGCAGCGGCCCTCAGCGAATTTCGAATCCAGCAACTGCTTCCCCGACTCCAGGCGATCCACGACAAGGTCAGCGGTGTGGCCGCCCGGTTCGTCCACCTGGTGGCGGCCGATCACGCGCCCGAACCGGCCGAGTTGCAGAAGCTTGGCGCACTGCTGAGCTACGGCGAGCCCTTCACGTCGAAAGCAGTCGGTGTGCTGGTAGTGGTCTCCCCGCGTTTCGGCACCGTTTCGCCCTGGGCATCCAAGGCCACCGACATCGCACACAACTGCGGCAATGCGCTCAAACGCATCGAGCGGATCACCGAATTCCACATCGGGCTGCGCGACGGGGCAAGAGCCACGCCGGGGCAACTCGAAGCGCTTGCCGCGCTGTTGCACGACCGGATGACGGAAAGCGTGATGTTCGAGCGCGCCACGGCGCACCAGCTTTTC
>JAAOZX010000084.1 GCA_012274225.1 Comamonadaceae bacterium
CGGATCGCGCGGGCCAATTTCGCCATCTACCGCTCCCCGGTCACAACCGACGATCCGCGGTTGCCGCTGCTGCTCGGCGAGCAGCTCGGCCTGCGCCGGCTCGACGCCAACTGGCTCGCCGACGAGGACGGCATTTCGCGCATCGCCGTCTCGGATGCCCGCGACGGCCATGGCGGCTTCATCCCCTACACCGACCGCGCCATCCGCTGGCACACCGACGGCTACTACCACCCGGGCGACCGGCGCATCCACGGCATGATCCTGCACTGCGTGCGGCCCGCGCGGCGCGGCGGCGAGAACGCGCTGGTCGACCCCGAACTGCTCTACATCGCGCTGCGCGACATCGCACCGCGCCATGTGCGGGCCCTGATGCAGCCGGACGCGATGACCATTCCCGAGCGGGCCGACGAAGAGGGCGTGGCCCGTGCGGCGCAGACCGGGCCGGTCTTTTCGGTCGGCGCCGACGGCTGCCTGCACATGCGCTACACGGCGCGCACCCGCTCGATCGAGTGGAAGGGTGACGAGGACACGCGCTGCGCCGTCGCCTGCCTGGAACGGTTGCTGGGCGGCGCGGTGCCCGGGATCCTGCGCGTTCGCCTGCTGGCGGGCATGGGACTGGTCGGTCACAACGTGCTGCACGACCGCAGCGAATTCGAGGACGACAGCGCCAGCCCGCGGCTGCTGCTGCGCGCGCGCTTCCTGGACCGGGTCACGCCCGCGGAGGCGCCATGGCGCAATGGGTGACGGTCTGGCGGGCGGCGCAACTGCTGGACCTGCCGCGCGGCGTGCTGCAGCAGCGCGTGCGCGCCGGCGAGATCGAACTGGCCGACGGCCTGGTCTCCACCGAGTCGCTGCTGGCGCTCTATCCGGGGGCCCAGCTTGAACCCGCGGGGCTGGCCGAGCGGGTCGCGCAGATCCGCGACGAGTCGTTCGGGCGCCGGGTGCGCGAGCGCCTGCTGCCCAGCCAGGAGGTGCTGGCGCAGCGCATGTTCAGCCAGAGCCAGGAACTGGCCGAAGTTCGGCACCACCTGCAGCGCTACCACGCCCTGGTGATTGCGCTGCGCGATCGCATGCGTGAGCTGGGCGCGCAAGGCGCCGGCGACGAGGCGCTGCTGCGCGGCCTGGAGCGCGAGTTGAACGACGGGCTGGCGCGGGTGCTGGCCACCGAACCGGTCGATGCCCTGAATGTGATGGACGATATGCTCAAAGTGATGTCGGCGCAGGTGACGGTGCGCCCCAGCGGACATGAATTCGAGGTGGAGGGGCGCGAAACGCTGCTGCAGGCGGGGATTCGCGCCGGCCTGAACCTCAACTACGGCTGCGGCAACGGCAGCTGCGGCATGTGCAAGGTGCGCGTCGCGTCGGGCGAGGTCGCGCGCATCCTGCACACCGACTACCCGTTGTCGCAGGCTGAACAGATGCAGGGTTACGTGCTGGCCTGCGCCCACACGGCGGCCAGCAGCGAGCTGACGATCGAGACCCTCGAGGCCGCCGGCCCCGCCGATATTCCCGCTCAGCAGATCATCGCCACCGTGCGAGCGATCCGGCCTTTGGCTGCCGATACGATGCTGCTGCACCTGCAGACGCCGCGCAGCCAGCGCCTGCGCTTCCTGGCGGGCCAGTCCGCAACGCTGGGCATCGCCGACGGCGACGCGGCGCGGGCCCGCCTCGCGATCGCGAGCTGTCCCTGCGACGACCGCAACCTGCACTTCTTCGTCGCCCGCGACGCGCAGGATCCGGTGTCGGTGCGATTGTTCGGCGGCGCGCTCAAGGCCGGCGACCCGGTGACTGTGTGGGGCCCGCATGGGGAGTTCGCCCTGGCCGAGGAGGACGGGCATCCGCTGGTGTTCGCCGCCTGCGATACCGGCTTCGCGCCGGTCAAGAGCCTGATCGAGCATGCCCTGTCGCTCGACGCCTGGCCGTCGGTCTCGCTGTTCTGGCTGGCGACACGCCCGGACGGGCACTTCATGGCCAACCAGTGCCGCGCCTGGTCGGAGGCGCTGGATCCCTTCGAGTACACGCTGGCGTCGCACGCCGACGCCGGCGCGGGCGCCGTGGAGGTGGCGCGCGCCATGCGCGCCGACCTGTTCGACATCGACTGTGCGTTCTACATCGCGGGGCCCGAAGTTTTCGTGACCGCGCTGCGCGCCGAGCTCGCCAACGCCGGCGTGCCGGCCGCGCAGGTCCACACGGAGGTACTCGAATGAGCTGTGGTTGCGGCTCGCCGGCGCCCGTGCCGGCCGGGCAAGAGGACGCCGGTTGCAGCGGCGGCGAGTCGTTCGCGCTGCGGGTGCTCGGCGACGACATGGCGCCCGAATTCAACGAGGGCGACATCATCATCGTCGAGCCCGATGGGGCGCTGAAGGACGGCTCGTTCGTGCTGGCGCAGCACGGCGGGGAGTGGACCTTCCGCCAGCTGGCGCAGCGCGGCGGCGGCTGGTGGCTGCATGCCCTGAATCCGGCGCGCACCGATCTTGCCGACCTGCCGTTGCCCGGCCTGCAGGCCGTGCACGGCGTCGTCATCCAGAAGGCCGTCCCCGGACGGCGCAAACTCACCAGGCACTACATCTGACATGCCCTACTACGTCTATGCCGTCAGGCCCATGGCCCAGCTGGAACAGCTGGCGCAGTTCGACGCCTTCAAGGAGGCCTCGACCCATGCAAAGTCGCTGCGCGCCGCACAGTCCGGCGGCCCGCAAGCGCGCATCAAGGTGATGTTCGCGGACAACGCGCTGGCCGCCGAGGACCTGCTGCTGCAGGTGCGCGAGGCACCGCCCGACGGCGACGACTGAGCGGGGGCCGCGTGGCGGGCGAACCTGGTTTCGATGCGGGGTGCGATGGCAGTGACCGCGCCTGTGTGTTCGCCAAGGCGTTGCTCGCACATGCCGCCACCTGCGAGCTGTCGCAGCGCCGCTCGATCGCGGAACGCGAGTTGCTCGAGTGCGGCTCGCCGGTCGCCCGCATCAACTGCGCAACGCTGGCGGCGCTGTTCCACGAACGGGCGCGGTTCGCGCTGCACCTGCCGCCGGCCGGCCGGCCCATGATGCACATCCAGAGCCTGCGCCTGCAGTGCGGCGGCCTGGCGGCGCTGCGCCAGGAACTCGCCGCGGCCGCGCCCGACGTGCACCGCATGGTCGGTGAGGCGTTCGAGAGGCATGGCAGCCTGACCGAGTTGCCCTGGACTTCCATCGTCGCCGCGCTGGCGGCCTGGCAGCCGCGGCGGCGCGGACGCCGCTTGCCTTGATGGGGCCGTCGGTACGGCACCTTCAGTCGTCAGGCGCTGGAAAAGACCGTTCCCGCGCGGATTGCCGGCCGGCAGGACCGCAACAGTGCGCTCAGATGAACAGGCAGACGTCGGTTTCGCCGGCGAACTTCAGGAAGGTCGCCGCGCCGCCGTAGTCGATGTTGTCGATGAAGTCGTCCTTGGAGAAATCGAACAGGTCGACCGTCATCTGGCAGGCGATGAACTTGACGTCGGCTTCCTGGCACACGGTGCGCAGTTCGGTGAGCGAGGCCACGCCCTTCTTCTTCATCTTGGCCTTCATCATGGAGGTGGCCATCGCCTCCATGCCCGGCAGCATGCTCACCACCACCGGCATCGGAACGGGCATCGGCATCGCCGGATTGGCCAGCGGGCTGATGGCGATGCCGCTCAGGTCCTTGCGCAGCAGCTGCAGGCCGTAGAAGGTGAAGAACACCTGCACTTCCCAGCCCAGGGCGGCCGCCGTCGACGCCAGGATCAGCGGGGGATAGGCCATGTCCAGCGCGCCCTTGGTCGCGATGATCGCCATCTTCTTGGTTGCCATTCGGTCTCCTCTGGTTATGGGATGCGTGCGCCTTACGCCTTGCGCAGGAAGAACACGTACTTGCTGTTCTCCGTGGTGGAGGCCAGCAGCGCGTTGCCGGTCTGCTCGGCGAAGGCCTGCATGTCGCAGACCGAGCCCGGGTCGGTGGCGACGACGCGCAGCACCTGGCCCGGGGTCATGTCGCTGAGCGACTTCTTGGTCTTGACGATCGGCATGGGGCAGGCCAGGCCCGAAGCGTCGAATTCCTTGTCGAACTCCATGGTGTGTCTCCTGATGGGCGCAGCAGCGCCGCCGTTGTGGGGGCTTCAAGTGTATTAGCGGGGAAGGCGGTTCAAACGTCTATTACCGGGATGGGTATTTGGTGATAGCCCATGCGGGTAGTGCCGCCGCAGGCACTGACGGGCCATCATCCCGGGCTGAAGATGAAACCACTCCACGACCCGATCGCTTCGCCGTTGCCGGGTGCCAGCACCCAGGTCAAGACGACCACCTGCTACATGTGTGCCTGCCGCTGCGGCATCCGCGTGCACCTGCGCGACGGCGGCAACGGGCCCGAGGTGAGGTACATCGAAGGCAATCCGGACCATCCGCTGAACCAGGGCGCGATCTGCGCCAAGGGCTCGTCGGGCATCATGAAGCAGTATTCGCCGGCCCGGCTCACCCAGCCGTTGCTGCGCAAGAGCGGCTCGGTGCGCGGCGCCGGCGAGTTCGAGCCGATCTCGTGGGAGCTGGCCTTCGACATCCTGGAGAAACGCCTGTCGCACATCCGCGCGACCGACCCGAAGAAGTTCGCGCTGTTCACCGGCCGCGACCAGATGCAGGCGCTCACGGGGCTGTTCGCGCGCCAGTTCGGCACGCCCAACTATGCGGCCCATGGCGGCTTCTGCTCGGTGAACATGGCCGCCGGCATGATCTACACCATCGGCGGCTCGTTCTGGGAGTTCGGCGGCCCCGACCTCGAGCGCGCCAAGCTGTTCGTCATGATCGGCACGGCGGAGGACCATCACAGCAACCCGTTGAAGACCGCCCTCTCGAAGTTCAAGCGCAACGGCGGGCGGTTCGTCGCGATCAACCCGGTGCGCACCGGCTACGCGGCGATCGCCGACGAATGGGTGCCGATCCGGCCCGGCACCGACGGCGCGCTGCTGCTGGCGATCATCCACGAGCTGATCGCGCTGGGCCTGTACGACCGCGAGTTCCTGGTGCGCTACAGCAATGCCGGGCAGCTGGTGAACCAGGACGAAGCCGGCGACGAGTTCGGCCTGATGATGCGCAACCCGGAGGGCGACGTTGTCAACCCGCTGCGGCCGCACAACTTCTGGTGGTGGGATCGTGTCGGGGGCAAGCCGGTGGCGGACCATGCCGAGGGCGCCGATCCGGCGCTGTTCGGCAGCTTCGCGATGCCAGACGGCACGCCGGTCAAGCCGGCCTTCCAGCTGCTGCAGGAGCGGGTGAGCGACTGCACCCCGGAATGGGCCGCCGAAATCACCGGAATCGACGCCGCGACGATCCGCCGGCTGGCCCACGAGATGGGCATGACCGCGCGCGACCAGACCATCGAGCTGCCGATCCCCTGGACCGACTGGTGGGGCCAGGAACACAAGAGCGTGACCGGCAACCCGGTGGCCTTCCATGCCATGCGCGGGCTGGCGGCGCACAGCAACGGCTTCCAGACGATTCGCGCGCTGGCGATCCTGATGTCGCTGCTGGGCACCATCGACCGCCCCGGCGGCTTCCGGCACAAGGCCCCTTATCCACGCGCCGTGCCGCCGAATGCCCGCCCGCCCAAGAGTCCGGCGGCGGTGAAGCCGAACACCCCGCTGGACGGCGCCCCACTGGGCTGGCTGGAGTCGCCGGAAGACCTGTTCGTCGACGACGCCGGCGAGCCGGTGCGCATCGACAAGGGCTTCTCCTGGGAATACCCGCTGTCGGCCCACGGGCTGATGCACAACGTCATCACCAACGCCTGGCGCGGCGATCCCTACCCGATCGACACGCTGATGCTGTTCATGGCCAACATGGCCTGGAACTCCAGCATGAACACCGGCGAGGTGCGGCGCATGCTGGCCGACCGGGACGCCGACGGCCAGTACAAGATCCCGTTCCTGGTGGTGTGCGACACCTTCCAGTCGGAGATGACCGCCTTCGCCGACCTGATCCTGCCGGACACCACCTACCTGGAGCGGCACGACGTCATGTCGATGCTGGACCGGCCCATCAGCGAATTCGATGGTCCCTGCGATTCGGTGCGCGTTCCGGTGCTGCCGCCGCTCGCCCAGTGCAAGCCATTCCAGGAGGTGCTGATCGAACTCGCCTCGCGGCTGAAGTTTCCGGCGTTCACCCAGGCCGACGGCGCGCGCAAGTACCGCGACTACCCCGACTTCATCACCAATTACCAGACCGCGCCGGGCTCGGGCATCGGATTCCTCACCGGCTGGCGCGGCAAGGACGGCAACCAGTCCATGCGCGGGGAACCCAACGCGAAGCAGTGGGAAATGTACGCGGCGAACAATTGCGTGCACCACCAGCGCATGCCGCCGGAGCACCGCTACATGCGCAACTGGAACCGCGGCTACCTGCAGTGGGCGCAGGACGTGGGGCTGCGGCGCGATTGCGACCCGATCGTGATCCACATCTATTCGGAGTTCATCCAGCGCTTCCGGCTGGCCGCGCAGGGCAAGACGGCGGGACGCCAGCCGCCGGAGCGCCTGCGGGAACGGGTGGCGCGCTATTTCGATCCCTTGCCCTTCTGGTACCCGGCGCTCGAAGTGCAGGCCAGCGACTGCGCTGCCTATCCGCTGGCCGCGGTGACGCAACGCCCGATGGCGATGTACCACTCCTGGGATTCGCAGAACGCCTGGCTGCGCCAGATCCACCCGGACAACGAGCTGTTCGTGAATCCGAAGACGGCGCAGGGCGAGGGCATCGCCGACGGCGACTGGATCTGGGTCGAGTCGGCCTGGGGCAAAGTGCGCTGCGTGTGCCGCTACAGCGAAGCCGTGGAGCCGGCCACCGTCTGGACCTGGAATGCGATCGGCAAGGCCAAGGGCGCCTGGGGCCTGTCCGATGATGCCAACGAGTCCGAGAAGGGATTCCTCCTCAATCACCTGATCCGCGAAGAACTGCCGGCCGACGAGAACGGCGTGCGGGCGTCCAATTCGGACCCGATCACCGGCCAGGCCGGCTGGTACGACGTGCGGGTGCGCATCCGCAAGGCCGCCGCCGACGAGCCGCGGCAGGTCTGGCCGCAGTTCGGCACCGTGCCGGTGCTGCCCGGTGTGAAGCAGCACGCGCCGCGCTGGCGCTCCTGGTTCGCGGGGGGTGGCAAGTGACCCAGTTGGCGCATCAAGGAGACTCGCTGTGACACAGCTGGCCCTGGTCATCGACCTGAATGTCTGCGTCGGCTGCCACGCCTGCGTCACCAGCTGCAAGCAGTGGAACACCTCCGGCAGCGCCGGCCCGCTGGTCGACGAGAACCCCTACGGCGCGGACCCGACCGGCACCTTCTTCAACCGGGTGCTCACTTTCGAGGTCGGTGAGTTCCCCAACACCCAGACGGTGCACTTCCCGAAGAGCTGCCTGCACTGCGAGGACCCGCCCTGCGTGCCGGTCTGCCCGACCGGTGCCAGCTACAAGCGCAAGGAAGACGGCATCGTCCTGGTCGACTACGACAGGTGCATAGGCTGCAACTACTGCACCTGGGCCTGTCCCTACGGCGTCCGCGAACTCGACGAGCAGCGCAAGGTGATGACCAAGTGCACGCTGTGCGTGGACCGCATCCACGATCAACGGCTGCCGGCCGCCGAGCGCAAACCCGCCTGTGTGCTGGCCTGCCCGACCCAGGCCCGGCTGTTCGGCGACGTGCACGATCCGGACGCCGAGGTCTCGGTGGCGATCCGCGAGCGCGGCGGCTACGCGCTGATGCCCGAAGCAGGCACGCGCCCGGCCAATCACTACCTGCCGCGCCGCAAGAGCGAGGACCGCACCGACTCGCGCCAACTGGTGCGCGAACGCAACCCGCTGCGCGTCGAAGGCCGCGAGCCTGCGCACGGCCACGGCGCCCCGCTGGACGCGGACTGGGAACACTGATGCGTCCACCTTTTTCCATGGTTGTGTTCACCACGCTGGCGGGGGCGGGGCAGGGCGTGCTGATCGCGCTGTTCGGTGTCCAACTGGCCGCCGCGCTCGGCCTGGGCACCGCGCCGCCCACGGCGTTTCTCCTGGCCGGCGCCGTGCTGGTGCTGCTGCTCTCGGGCGCGGGTCTGGTGGCGGCCACGTTCCACCTGGGCCGGCCGCTGCGGGCCTGGCGTGCCGGTGCGAGATGGCGCACCTCCTGGCTGTCGCGCGAGATCATCCTGTTCCCGGTGTTCATGGCCGTGGTGGCCGCCTGGGGCCTGGCGCAATGGCTGGGCGCGCCCTCGCTCGGCCTTGGCGCGCTGGCCGCGGCCCTCGCGTTCGTGCTGTACCTGTGCACCGGCATGATCTACGGCGCCGTGAAGGCGATCCGCGAGTGGGCAACGCCGCTGACCCCGTTGAACTTCGCCGTGCTCGGCGTTGCGTCCGGATCGACGCTGGCGGCCGCGCTCGCCGCGGCCGTCATGCCGGCCATGGCGGCGCCGCTGGCCGCATCCGCGCTGGCCGCCGCCGCGCTGGCCGTCCTCACCCGAGGCGCCCAGTGGTGGCGCAACGAAACGCTGAAGCCCGCGACCACGATCCAATCGGCCATCGGGGTGCGGCATCCGCGCATCGTTCCCAAGCCGGGGATGATGGCCGGGTCATTCAACAGCCGCGAGTTCTTCCATGGCCGCAGCGCCCGGTTCGTGCGCAATATGCGCTGGGCGGCGGTGTTGCTCGGTTTCGCCCTTCCGCTGGCGACGCTCACGCTGACGCAGGGGCGCGTGAGCGCTGCCGCCCTGGCCGCGCTGGGCTTGGCGCAGCTGGCCGGCCTGGTGGCCGAACGCTGGATATTCTTCGCCGACGCGCGGCATCCGCAGAACCTCTACTCGCCCTCGCCGTACCCGGCAACCCGAACCTGAGGGAACCGGGGCGCCAGGACCGGCCTAGGACAATTCCTAGGCGGCCTGGGCCCATAGGAGGCCCTTGCTCAGCGCCAGTCCGAGGGTCAGATTCGGCCTGCGCCGATGGTCAGGGGGCTGGTGGCCTGCGACAGTAACGGTCATGCCACAGCGCAACGTCCCCGTGAAAGTTTTCCTCGCCGACGACTCCGCGCTCATCCGCGAGCGGGTCGCCGCCATGCTGGTCGACCGGGCCATGGACATCGTGGGTCAGGCCGACACCCCGCAAGGCTCGATCGACGGCATCCTGGCCGCCCATCCCGACGTCGTGGTGCTGGATGTCCAGCTCGAAGGCGGCACCGGCCTGGAGGTGTTGCGCGCCGTGCGCCAGATGGATCCGCGCATCGCATTCGTCGTCTTCAGCAACAACGCCGGCCCCGCCTACCGCAAGCGCTACCTTGGGGAAGGGGCCCAGCGCTTCCTCGACAAGACAACCGAATTCGACCAGCTCGTCGTGGCGGTCGAGCACGCATCAAAACACACGCATTGATACCGTAGCCACCTGGAGAAAAACCATGTCCACAGCCGTACTTGAGTCCACTGTCAATCGCCTCCGTGTTGTTCCGGTCGCCAAGGCCACAGAAGGGCCTGCGGTGGCGCCCCTCAAGACGCAATGCTCCAGTTGCCATTTGCGCGACCTTTGCCTGCCGTGCGGCATGAACGGCAACGACCTGGACCGGCTCGACAGCATGATGTTCGCCCGCCGCAAGGTGAAGGCCGGGCAGACGCTGTACCGCGAAGGCGACCGCTTCCAGTACATCTACGCCGTGCGGGCCGGCACCCTCAAGTCCAGCCTGATGCTGTCGGACGGCCGTGAGCAGGTGAGCGGCTTTCACATCGCTGGCGAACTGGTCGGGCTGGACGGCGTGGCCCAGGGCCATCACGCCAGCGCGACCATGGCGCTGGAGGACACCGAGATCTGCGCGATTCCCTATGCTCACCTGTCCGAAATGGCGGTGGGCAACGGCGGCATGCAGCATGTCATCAGCCGGCTGATGAGCCGCGAGATCCTGCGCGAGCACAGCCTGATGATGCTGCTGGGCAGCATGAACGCCGAAGAAAGACTGGCGGCCTTCCTGCTGAACCTGTCGCAGCGTTATGCTGCGAGGGGTTACTCCGAACGCGAATTCCACCTGCGCATGAGCCGCGCGGAAATCGGCAGCTACCTGGGCATGAAACTCGAAACCGTCAGCCGCACTTTCTCCGCATTCCAGAGCCATCGGCTGCTGGAGGTGGACAAGCGTCACATCCGAATCACCGATCTGGAAGGCCTGAAGCGCCGCTTCGAGGTGCGCGTGCACTGAAAAGCCGGAGGCGCGATGGCCAGGGAGCCATGAAATACAAGGATTACTACGCCGCACTGGGCATCGCCCGCGATGCCGATGCGGACCAGATCAAGAAGGCCTATCGCAAACTGGCGCGGGCGCACCATCCGGATATGTCCAAGGCGCCCGAGGCCGAGGCCCGCTTCAAGGAGGTGGCCGAGGCCTACCAGACCCTCAAGGACCCCGAGAAGCGCGCCGCCTATGACGAACTCGGCCGCCGCCCCGCCGGCGAGGAGTTCGCGCCGCCGCCGCAATGGACCCGCGATTTCGGGGGCGGCGCCCAGTCGTTCGAGGACATCGACCTGGCCGATCTGCTGGACGCGCTGGGCCGCGGCCACCGCGGCGGCGCCCGACGCGGGCCGGTGCCCATGCATGGCCGCGATTTCGAAACCACGGTCCGCATCAGCCTGGAAGACGCGCATCGCGGCGCCCGCCTGAACCTCGATCTTTCCGACGAGGGCGGCGCCCGCACGCTGGAGGTGACGATCCCGCCCGGCGTCAGCGAAGGTCAGAAACTGCGGTTGCGCGGCAAGGGCGGCAAGGGTCGCAACGGCGGCCCCGACGGCGACATCTACCTGCACATCACCCTGGTCCCGCACCCGGTGTTCCGGCCGGACCAGCACGACCTGCACTTCGACCTGGCGCTCGCCCCGTGGGAGGCGGCCCTTGGCGCCGAAGTCGAGGTGCCGACCCTGGACGGGCCGGTGCTGCTCACGGTGCCGCCCGGCACCCGCTCGGGGCGAAAGTTGCGGCTGCGCGGCCGGGGGCTGGCCAACGGCCGGGGCGGCCACGGCGACCTGTACGCCAACGTGCGCATCGACGTGCCCACCACCTTGAGCGACCGCGAGCGGGAGTTGTTCAACCAACTGGCCGACGCCTCGCGCTTCGATCCGCGCGCGGTGGTCGCTAAGGAGAAGGCGTCATGACCGCGCACCGGGGTGAAGTGACCTGGCTCGACGCGCGTGAAACCGTGTCGATCGCCGAGCTGTCGAGAAATTGCGGTTTGACCGAAGCCGAGCTGCGGGAACTGATGGAGTACGGCGCGCTCGCGCCGCTCGAGCGGGACCGGCCGGACCCGCTTTTCAGCTTGGAGTGCGTTGGCGGGCTGCGCCGCGCCGCCCGGTTGCGCCGCGACTTCGAACTGGACCTGTTCGCCGTCGCCCTGCTGCTCGATTACCTGAACCGGATCGACGTGCTGGAGCGCCAGCTCAAGTCGCTGCAGGCCCACCTGCCGGCCCACGTGCAGCCGCCGCACCGCGAAGGTCCCCAGCCCTGGCACGAGCCGCACGGATCATCTCTGCCGTGATCGGGCGCAAGCCTTTCGCCCTTCCCTGAGCGGACTGGGCCGGGAAATGGCGCCTAATGTGCTACTGTGGGCCGGTCCCCAAGGAGAATTTCCGTGCCTGCCTATGCTGTAAAACATATCGTCGAAGACCACGGGCTGCTGGCCCGCATGATGAAGGACGTGAGGAGAACGCCCCATTCCTACACCTCGTGCGAGCCCGAGGCCACTCAGGCTTCGCTGGGCAACGACATTTACGTGATCGAAGTTCGCGCCGAAACCAAGAGCGCGCGGTCGTATTGGCTGGGCTACAAGTACCGGGCTTACGAAAAGTACCCGCCGGCCGGCGGCGGCCTCTGGCGCGGCCGTTTCAAGTTCAAGAACGCGGCGCGTCCGATGGACCGGGCGCAAGGTGCCTATTTCGACACGCCGGTCGAGATCGTCGACGTGGACGCCAACGCCTGGCTGCGCGAAAAGACCCCCGCCATGGCCGAGATGCCGGAGCATCTGGTCGACGCGCTCGATGCCCTGATCGACAACCCGGAGCACGGCGCCAAGCTGTTCGCCTGAGGCACCGGGCCAGGCCCCCGCATCAAGCCGCCGTGGCATGGTCATCCGGTCCTTTTGTTCCAATCGTTCACCTGCAGGACGCGCCCGCCGGCCGCCACTGAACGGCCCGCCAGCAGGCTGAACGCCGCGCCCGCCGGCAGCCGCGGCAAGGCCAGCGCCGGCCGCAGCAATTGCAGCGCGACCGACCGGGCTTCGCCCGCGGTCAGCCACTGCACCAGCGGCAGGTCAGCCCGTGCCGTAAAGCCCTCATTGCCAATCACCAGGGTGCAGTTGCGCTCGGCGTCCGAGAGCGGGGGCAGGGCGGGCCTCACCGGATCGACCGGTGTGACCTCGACCAGCAGGTGAGGGGTGAAAGGGGCTTGGGGATCGAACCCGCCCGTGCGTCGCGCGCGCCGTGCGCTTTGTACCCGCACGATGACGTAAGCCACCACGTTGCCGATGATCGGCAGCCACAGCACCAGCAGCAAGGTGCCGATGTCGCGCTCGACGGAGGGGTTGTCGGCCCATTGGCGGATGGCGGCGCCGGCCAGGGCCAATATCAGCAGCACGAAGACGATGATCTGGCGACGGGAAGATGTGGCTTTCATTGCGGATGTGCGATGCGTGTCGTGATTGTGGCATCCGATGATCCGCTGCTACAGCGTTGCGGCCGAGCTGGGCTGGACGAAGAGCCCATGCTGACGGCACGCTATCGGCAGCGGGTCGCCGGTGTGAAGCGGCCGAACCATTAAAGTGTCGAATCTGCGTCGAGGCACTCCATGAAACGCTGCACGCCTACCTTCCTTGCCGGTATTGGGGTTTGTTGTCTCGCGCTCGGGGCGACCTTGCCCGGTGTGGCCGGCGCCTGCCAGGCGCGCGATTTCAGCTTCGACAAGGGCTGGGTGCATGAGCCGTTGTCCAAGCTCAAGCGCGATACGCGCTACTCCCTGGTGCAGGAGGATGGCCACACCGTGCTGCGTGCGGTTGCCGACCGCTCGGCCTCGGCCTATGTCGCGCACATCCAGCCCCCAGCGAGCGTGCCGACGAGCCTGAGCTGGCGCTGGAAGACCGATGCGCTGGTGCCCGGCGCGGACAACCGCGAAAGGTCGAAGGAAGATGCGCCGTTGCGGGTGATGGTGGCGTTCGATGGCGACCTGTCCACCCTGCCGGAGGCTGAGCGAAGGCGCTTCCAGGTGGCCAAGAGCCTCACCGGCCAGGAACTTCCGTTCGCCACGTTGATGTACATCTGGAGCGACCTCGTGCCGCCGGAAACGATCATTGCTTCGACCCATACCAGCCAGGTGAAGATGCTGGTGGTGGCCTCGGGCGCGGCCGGGCTGGGAAGCTGGCAGTCGGTGCGGCGAAACCTGGCGCAAGACTACAAGCGCGCCTTCGGCGCCGAGCCGGGCCCGGTCCTCAACGTCGCGGTGATGACCGACACCGACAACACCGGCGAGAAGGCCGTGGGCGAGTACGCCGACATCCGGTTCCAGTGCGGGGGCTGAACGATCGCGCGGAAAACGGCCCGATGAGCAACGGGCCGCGCCGGGCACGCTTTTCTCGCCAGAGGCGGCAGGCGGGGGGCCCGCCGTCGCGATCCGACTTTTCCTTACTTCTTCGGCTCCGGCGTCGGCTTGTCGCCGGACGGGATCTCGCCCGCCTTCAGCGCCGCGGCGGCGCCGGCCTTGCGCTCGGTCCTGGCGGCCGCCTTTTCTTCTTTGGTGGCGGCCTTGGCGGTGCCCTTCGACTTGTTCATGGTTTCCAGGGAGGCCCCCGCACCTTCCTTCTTCATGGCCTTGGCATCGGCCTTGCGCTTGGCGCGGGCAGCGGCCTTTTGTTCCTTGGTCATCTTCTGCGAAGGAGCGGCCTTGGACTGGGCCTCGTCGGCCTCGCCCTGGGAACCGGCGGCCACAGCGGCGGGACCCGTCATGAGTGCGAACGCTGCCAAGCCAACGGAAAGAAGGATCTTTTTCATACGGCGGCCTTTTGGAGAAGAGTGAGAAGGGTCCGAGATGCTATGCGAAATGCAATCACATGACCACATGACCTGAAAGGTTGACACCTCACTACGGTGATCCTCGCTGGTGCCATCCGATGGCCTCAGGCTGCCGGCCATCGCGTAGCGTCGTCCAGGCAGTTCTTCATGCCAACAGCGGCTACGCCTTTCCACCTCCTCGCCAAGCCGGCCGGGGCAGCGTGACGACCAGCCGATGAGGACCATGGCCGGCCTGCTGAGGCAAGGGCGCTTTGCCGACGTGATCATGCAGGCGGCGCCGCCGACAACCGACGCCGCCAGTTGAGGCCGCGTCAGCTCACTCGCCCTTTTGCCCGAGCCGGCGCAACTTGCCCAGCCAGGCTTTCGCCTCGTCGGGCTGCAGACTTCCCACCTGGCCCACCAGGGTCTCGTGTACCGGGGCGATGCCGACAAAACCCAGGATGTTGCGCTCCAGCGACTTCACGCTGTGGGCACGGAAATACAGGCGATAGACCAGCGCCGGCATGCCCATGGTGACGACCACGCGGGCCGAGCGCCCCTTCAGGTTCTTGCGCCCGAACTGGCTGCCGCTGCCGTCGCGCCCGAAGGCGAAACCGGGCCGCGCGACCTGTTCCAGGAAGCCCTTGAGGAGGGCCGGCATGTCGCCCAGCCACAGCGGGAAGAACAGCACCAGGTGCTGGGCCCAGCGGATGTCCTCCTGGGCCGGGTGCAGGACCATCGGCAGCGGTCCTTCCTCCCAGGCGAACTGGCTGCGCAGCAGCGGAAAGTCGAGTTCGGCGACATTGATGGTGCGCACATCGTGGCCGGCCTCGTGCGCGCCGGCGGCATAGGCACCGGCCAGCGCATGGCACAGGTGCGGCACGAGGGCATCGGGATGGCCCTGGACGAGGAGGATGCGGCGTGCAGTCATAGTGGGCGCTCCGGTTGTGGGACGAAGGGCGGCTTTTCATCGCCGTGGCCGGCGCCCGCGCCTGCAGTCGCGAGCACGGCCTTTGCCAGCAGCGGCGCCATCTCGATCGCGTTGGTCGGGTGGGGAATGGTGTCGCAGGTAACCACCCGCGACACGCCGGCCTCGAGCAGGCGATACAGTGCGTCCGGATCGAACAGCGCATGCACCGCGATGCACTGCGGCGACGTCAACCCGGCCTCGCGCAGCGCGGCAACGGCCGCCAGCAGGGTCTCACCGGTGGAGACGATGTCATCCACCAGCACCGGCGTGCAGTCCGGCCAGGGGCCGCGATGGGCCATCTTCACCACCACCTCGCGGTCGCCGTGGCGGTGCTTGTTCATCAAGGTCCAGGGCGCGTCCGCGGCGGCAGCGACTTCGACCACCCATTGCTCGCTTTCGGCATCGGGGCCTATCACCAGGGGCTGGGCGACGTGGCGGCGCAGCCAGCGGCCCACCAGCGGCGCCGACGCCACCACCTGGGTGCGGATCGGGTAGAGGTCGGTGAGGCTGTGCCAGCGGTGCAGGTGCGGGTCCACCGTCACCAGGAAGTCCAGCGAGCCCGACAGCAGCCGCGCATAGCTGCGCGACGTCACCGCTTCGCCGGGACCGAAGCGGCGGTCCTGGCGCATGTAGGCCAGGTAGGGCGCGACCAGGCCCACCTGCGCCGCGCCGAGCTCGCGCGCGGCGTCGGCGGCAAAGAGCAGGGGCAGGGTCTTTTCGTCGGGATGGTGCAGGCTTCCGGCCAGCACCACGCAGCGGCCACGCACCGGCTTGTCGATGCGCACCAGCGCTTCGCCGTCGGGAAAGCGGTGCAGTGCCAGCTCGCTCCAGTCGCAGTTCAACTGCGCGGCCAGGCCGGCCGCGAGCGGGCCGGCACCGGGCAAGGCGAGAATCAACATGGAAGCCCTTCCATCAAGCGTCCTCGATTACGTGAATGGTGTCGGGTTGCGACGCCGCGTACTCCGCCGCATAGGCCAGCGCACCGGGTGAATCGGCGTGCAGGGTGAAAAGCGGCTGTCCGCGTTCCACGAACTCGCCGACCTGCACATGCAGGTCGATGCCGGCGCAGGGAATCTTGGGCGCTCCGGCCAGCTTGGCGGTGCGCGCCAGGCGCCGGTTGTCGATCGCCACTACCGAGCCGCTGCGTTGCGCCATCACCGGTTGCCGCTGGCTGGCTACCGGCGGCACGCGCATGCCGCCCTGGGCTTCGCAGATCTCCTCGAACTTGCGCCAGGCGCGGCCGTCATCGAGCACTGCGGTGGCGAGATGGAGGCCCTCGTCGGCCCGGGCCGCGCCGCCGAACTCCAGGATCTGGCCGGCCAGTTGCAAGGCGCGAAGGGCCAGGTCGGTGGGCGCCGATGGGTCGCGCCGCAGCACCGCCATCACGTCGCGCGCCTCCAGCGCGGGCCCGATGCCGCGGCCCACCGGCGCGTGGCCGTCGGTCTGGGCCACCCGCACCTGGAGGCCGAGCGCCTTGCCCACCTGTTCGAGCTGGCGTTCCAGCAATTGGGCGGCGTGCGCGCTGCGCACCTTGGCGGTGGGGCCCACCGGCATGTCGATCAGCACATGGGTGGCGCCGGCCGCCGCCTTCTTCGACAGCACCGATGCCACCAACTGGCCCTGGCTGTCCAGGTCCAGCGGCCGCTCGACGCGGATCAGGATGTCGTCGGCCGGGCTCAAGCGAACCGCGCCACCCCAGACCACGCAGCCGCCGGTGCGCTCGACCACGCGCTGGATCTGGGCCACGTCGAGGTCGACCGGCGCCAGCGTCTCCATGGTGTCGGCGGTGCCGGCCGGCGAGGTGATGGCGCGCGACGAAGTCTTGGGCATGCGCAGGCCGCAGGCCGCGACGATGGGAACGATCACCATCGTGGTGCGGTTGCCCGGCAGGCCGCCGACCGAATGCTTGTCCATCACCAGCCCTTCGCTCCAGGTCATGCGCTCCCCGACGTTGACCATGGCGCGGGTCAGCGAAATGGTTTCCTGCAGGTCGAGCGCGTCACCCGCGCAGGCGGTGACGAAGGCCGCCAGCTGCAAGTCGGAAAAATGCCCCGCGGCGACGTCGGCGATCACCGCATCGAAGGCCGTGGCGGTGAGTCGCCGTCCATAGACCTTGGCGCGAACATGACCCAGCGACTCCAGCGGCGCCGGATGCCGCAGCGTTGCCACGTCGCCATCGCCGGCCCCGAGCAGTCGCCAGGCCGCTTCCGACAGGCCGGCCTCGTCCGGCGACAGGAACGCGCCGCTGACCACGTTGAGGGTCGCGACGATGTGGTGGTCGCCCAGCGTCACCTCGACCCGCGACTGCGCCTCGAAGCCTTCCGAATGGCAGACGTGGCAATCCCGGTGCATGTAGACCACCGGTTCCTGGTAGGTGTCGATGCCCAGCCGCCGCAGCCGGATCGTGCTCGCGGTGGAGGCGATGGCGGGTGGCGGCGCTTGAAGCATCGATGCCTGGGCGGCGAACCTAGCGACCCACCTCGAGTTTGTCCACCACGGTGGACACGCCGCGAGTGCCGAAGGCGGCGCCGACGACGGCGTCATGCTCGGCCATGGAATAGACCCTGCCGCTCAGGGTGACGATGCTGCCCTCGACCGCCACGTCGATATGTCCGGCTTCGCGCTGCGCGTGGCGGGTCAGGGCGGCGGTGATCTCGCCGGCGATGTCCTTGTCGCGCACCCGGGGCTTGATCACCACGTGATTGGTGACGCCGCGCACGCCCAACAACGGCCGCACGCACTGCTCGGCGCTGCTGGATTGATAGGGCCAGTCCACCTGTCCGGTCAGGGTGACCCAGCCGTTGTCGACCTCGACCTTGACGCGGTCGTCCGGCACCAGCGAATGCCAGCGTAGCGCGGCGCTCGCCGCCTCGGCGATCTCCGTGTCGCTGCGCCGGTGTTCGGGCGCCAGCTTGACGTCGAGCTCGAGGGCGATGCCGCGCACGCCGGACACCCGGTGCACGGCCCGCTCGACCGCATGCTTTTCGGCAAAGCTGGCCAGGTGGCCGCTCACCGTGATCACGCCATCGTTCACCGCGACGCCGATGGCGTTGGCATTGATGGACGGATCCGCGTCGAGTTCGGCCGTGACATCGGCCATGAGTTGAAAGTCGGTTTTCATTGAAGCGCGCTCCTGTGAATCACGAGAGGGTGGCGGCGCCGCGCGCCCGGCCATTCTTCACTCTAGGTCGCGACCCGCCGAAAAGTTTGACAATTCGCAAGAGTGCGCTGAGCCGCGCTCATGCTTGAGCAGCGCAGTCCATGCCGGCTCGCAGTCGCTGTCGCGGCAAACGCATGCGATTGCGCCCCACACTCTTGACATGGATCAGGGTTATGCGGGGGCTGGCGCCTAGAGTGAATTCAGAGGGTCGTCGTCACGGCCCGCAGCCCGATGGAAAAACTCATGAAACCCGACTGGATCCTCATTGCCAACGCCACCCGCGCCCGCCTGCTGCAAATGGAACGCAATGAGCGCGTCACCGAGCTGGAAACCTTCGATCATCCGCAAAGCCGCAGCAAGATCAGCGACCTGGTGGATGATCGTGCCGGCCACGAAAGCACCGATCGCAGCTACGGCGGAACGTCTTACCAGCCGCGCACCGATCCCAAGCAGAAGGAGCATCAGCGGTTCGCCCGCGAGATCGCCGAATTCCTCGAGCGGCAAGCGCACAGCGGAAGCTATCGCTCGCTGGCGGTGTTTGCATCCAGCCCGTTCCTGGGTGAGCTGAAGGCGGAACTCGGCGCCGCCACGACCAAGCTGCTTTCGGGCACGCACGACCTCGATCTCACCAGCGTCGGCCCGGCCGAGCTGGGACGGCGCATCGCGCGCGAAGTGGCGCATTAGCGAACGCCGGCCGCATGGACCTGTCCCTGCAGTCCATCATCGACTCGCTGGGCGCAGGTGCCGGGGTGCCCTTCGGCGTGGCCCTGGCGGGCGGCAAGCGTTACCGCACCGGCGATGGCGAGCCGGCCTTTACCCTGGTGTTTCGCACCGACCGCGCGCTGATGGCGACCTTCGCCCGCGGCCACCTGGGGCTGATGGAAGGCTACTTCGACCAGGAGGTGGACGTGGAGGGCGACCTGGGCACGGCCATGGCCGCCGCCATGCGCACGGGCTTCGACCTGCGCTTCGACCCCTTCAACAGCGTCGAGAACAACCTGATGGAGTGGCGCGCCGCCAACCGCGACGCGGGCCAGGCCAAGGTCAACGCCCGCGCCCATTACGGCCTGGGCGAGCCGTTCTATCGACTGTGGCTGGACGAGCCGCTCAAGATGTACACCTGCGGCTACTGGCGCGACGGCACCACCAGCCTGGAGCAGGCGCAGCGCGACAAGATCGACCATGTGGCCCGGAAGATCCGGCTGGGCCCGGGCGAACATTTCGTCGACATCGGCTGCGGCTTCGGCGGCTTCATGTTCCGGGCTTGGGAAACGACGCGCGCACTGGGCACCGGCGTCAACACCACCACCGAGCAGGCGCAATGGCTGGACGCCGAGATCGGCCGGCGCGGTTTGCGCGAGCAGTTGCGGGTTCGCGAGGCCGACTTCCGCGATGTGGACCGGCAGTACGACAAGGTCGTCTCCATCGGCGTGCTCGAGCA
>JAAOZX010000451.1 GCA_012274225.1 Comamonadaceae bacterium
CCGAACTCGCCCACGTAGTACTGGACCATCCACAGCGACAGCGCCACGTAGCCGCCGAACACGATGCTGTAGTACTGGCAGTAGCGCAGCACGGTCGGGTCCTTGAGCGCCTTGAGCTGATCGGTGAACTTGACGTTGCTGGGAACCAGGTGGCCGGGGTCGCTGTAGCTGAAGATCCAGAACAGCAGCACGGTGCCGAGCATCACCGCCGCGTACACCTTCGGGACCATGGTCCAGCCGAACGCCACCAGCAGCACCGGGGCGACGAACTTGTTGACGGCGGCGCCCGAGTTGCCAGCACCGTACACGCCCATCGCCATGCCCTGGCGCTTCTTGGGAAACCAGCGCGCGACATAGGGTGTGCCGACCGAGAACGAGCCGCCGGCCAGGCCGACGAACAGGCCGATCACCAGGAAGTGCCAGTACGCGGTCGCGTACGACATGAGCCAGATCGCCGGCACCGTGACCGCCATCAGCACCGTCATCACGATGCGCCCGCCGTAGCGGTCGGTCCAGATGCCCAGCGGCACGCGGATCAGCGAGCCGGCCAGGACCGGCATGGCGGTGAGCAGACCGAATTCGGTGGAATTGAGATTGAGCGTCTTCTTGATCGGGATGCCGATCACGCCGAACATCATCCAGACCATGAAGCAGACCGTGAACGCCAGGGTGCTCACGATCAGCACGGACCAGGACTGTCGGCTGACCACGTGGTCTTTCGGCGGGGCGGGATGGTTCTTGTGCATCTGTGCAGGCTCCGTTGTTCCTTCTTCGCGCCATCAAATATCGTGGCCGGACGCCTTTGTGAACATCCGTCCGTGGTGCAGGGAAGGCGCGGCAAAAGGAGGAGGTCGGCGGGCCGCGCCATCGTTCTTTCGAACTACGCCCGCTGACTGAAGAGCAGCGCGAGGCCGGCCCGCCCCCCGGGGACTCAGGTGCCGTTGGAGGCGCCGGGGCCGGTGTGCTTGAGCGCGCCGGTTGCGAAGACCGCGGCTTGCACGCGCGAGGTGAGGTCCAGCTTGCGCAGGATGTGCTGCACATGGATCTTCACGGTCGTTTCCGCGATCGCGAGCGTCCGGGCGATTTCCTTGTTGCTGGCGCCCAGGGCAATCCGCTCAAGCACCTGCTGCTCGCGCGCGGACAGCAGGGCCAACGGGTCACGCGGGGGCTGTGCCGCGGCGGATGGCGTGGTCGAGGTCTGGAAGGCCGAAACCAGCTTGCCGGTCATCTCGGAACTGATGACCGGTTCACCGCGCATCGCTCGGTGGATCGACTGGGCCAGCAGGTCGCCTTCGATGGTCTTGAGCAGGTAGCCATGCGCGCCGGCGCGCAGCGCCGCCTGCAGATCCTGCTCGTCCTCGCTCACCGTCAGCAGAATGATGCGGGCATGGGGCGCGGCTTCCTTGAGCCCCGGCAAGGCCTGGATGCCGGTCACCCCGGGCAGGTGGTTGTCCAGCAGGATGACGTCCGGTTGCAGGGCAGCTGCCTTGCGCACGGCCTCGCCGGCGTCGGAGGCTTCGCCCACGACGGCCAGGCTGGCGTCCGACGCCAGCAGGGCCACCAGCCCGCGCCGAAACAGCGTGTGGTCGTCCACCACCATCAGCCGCACCGCTGTGACGTTCGGGCCGCTCATGTCAGGGCTGCCTCGCTGTGTTCGGTTTCTTCGAGAGGTTGCTCAGCGGGCAATTCGAGCACGACGGTGCAGCCCCGACCGGACGCCGAGTCGACCCGGACCCGGGCGCCGATGCGCTGCGCCCGCTCCTGCATGATGCGCAGCCCGACGTGGGTCTCGTCGCCGGTCGGCGAGGCGGCGTCGAAACCCTGGCCGTCGTCCTGCACTTCGAAGCGCCAGCACGGGGTGCGCGAAACGCGCATGACGACATGCCTGGCTCCGGCGTGCTTGCGCACATTGGACAGCGCTTCCTGCAGGATGTGCAGCACCTGCACCTGGATGTCGGGCGCCAGCGCCACCCCGTGGCCCTCGGTCTCCAGCCGCACGGCCAGGCCCGTCTGGTGCTCGAACTTGGACAGGGTGGTGCGCAGCGCCGGCTCGATGTCTTCCTCGTTGGTGCGGGTGCGGAAGTGCACCAGCAGTTCACGAACGTCGGCATAGCTCTCACGCACGCCGGTATCCAATTCGCCGACCACCCGGTCCATCGCGGCAGCGTCCTGGCGGCGCACGGCGTCGCGCAGCAACTGCACCTGGATCTTCAGGAACGCCAGTGACTGGGCGATCGAATCGTGCAGTTCCTGGGCCAGCAGCCCGCGCTCCTGCGCCACGGCCGCCTCGCGCTCGAGCGCGGCCGCGCGCAGGCTTTCCATCGCACTGGCCATGTGGCTGGCCAGCGTGTCGAGGAGGTCGCGTTCCTCGTCGTCGAGACTGACATCGCCACGGAAGAACAGGTCGACCTCGCCCAGCACGCGCTCGTGCAGTTTCACGGGCACCGAGATCAGTGTCCGGTACCCGGCCTTGCGGCAATGATCGAGCGGTGCCGGCCGCTCTTCATGGATCGGAATGGTCCGGATCCGGGCCTGGGCGCGCGGCTGCCCGCAATGGCAACTGCCGGTTTCGAGGCAGGACTGGGCTTCGCGCAAATCCGGCGCCAGGCCGTCGCTGGCGAGCAGCAGGTAGCGCTGGTTGCCTTCGTCGGACCAGCGCACGGCCACGCCGTCGGCCAGCGCAATGGTTCGCACCTGGCGGGCGAAACCGCGCGCCAGCGCGTCCAGCGTGGGGGCGCTGGCGAGAAAGGCGCTGACCTCGTACAGGTCGGCCAGCCGCTGGCGCTTGACCTCCAGGCGCGCGGTCTTTTCGCGCACCTTGTCCTCCAGGCTGCCGTAGAGGGACTGCAGTGTCTGCGCCATGTCGTTGAAACCGGCCGACAGCTGGCCGAACTCGTCGCTGCTCTCCACCGTTACGCGGGTGGACAGGTCGCCCTGCTGCATCGAGACGACGCCGCGCTTGAGCCGGGCCAGCGGATTGAGCACGAACAGGTAGCCGGCGTAGAGCATCGCCACGGCGCCGGCTATGGCCAGCGCCAGCATGGTCAGCTGGAACAGGTGCAGGATGGCGGTCCAGCGGGCGATCTGGCCCTCGATGGCGGCGACCAGCCCGTCGACCAGAGCGACGAACGCATCCGCATCGCGAGTGGCCTCGGCGGCCGTGGGCTGGGTGTTCAGCCAGCGCTCGCGCAGCATACGCCAGCGCTGAGTGACGAGGTCGAATCGTCCCCGAGAGGCCTGGGACCACGGCACGAACAGGGGCCGCGACGGGTCGCCCGATCGCAGCAGCGCAAGGCTGTCGTCGAACGCTCGCACCATGGCTTTGGTATCGGCCGTCCCACTGGGTTTCGACAGCTCGATGGCGAGCCGGTAGGTCTGCATCCGCATGCGCCCGGCCTCGTTGACGGCGGCCGCGCCGCCTTCGAGATTCCAGGTGACCCACAGCGTCAGGCCGATCGAAGTCATCGCCAGCAGCAGGAAGGTGAACCCGCTGGCGTAAAGCTTCGCCGTAAGCGTCCAGCGGCCTGGCATGGTCGGTCCGGTCATCCCGATGGGCCGTTGAGAGCGCGGCCCGAGCGCTACTTGACGAGCAGCACCGGGATGTCGGCGTCGGCCACCACGCGCTGTGCAACGCTGCCCATGAGCGCCCGGCTGATCAGGCCGTGGCCATGCGTGCCCATCACGATCATGTGGGCCTTTTCTTTCTTCGCCGCACGCAAGATTTCCTGCGATGGCGAGCCCACCACCCAGGTGGTGCGGAACGGGATGCTGTGCCGCTTGAGGAAGCGCTCGATCGGCTCGAGCACCTGCTGGGATTCGTCGCGGTGGTAGTCGTTGACGATGCCGGTGCCGAGCATGGTCTTGACCCGGGGCGGCACGGGCGCCTGCACGTGCAGCACCACCAGCTCGTCGTCGGGGCCGGCCAGACGCTCGTGAGTGCCCAGGAAGGCCAGGGCTTTCTTCGTGTACTTGCTGCCATCAGCGGCCAACAACATCTTCATTGCCGTCTTTCGATGGAGCCTGCCTCAACGCAGAACCAGCACCGGAACGGTGCTGTGCGTCAGGACCTGCTGCGTTTCGCTGCCCAGCAGGATGCGCTTGAGACCGCGGCGGCCGTGCGAGGCCATCACCACCAGGTCGCATTTGTTCTTCTTCACGTTGGCCAGGATCGCCTCGGCGATCAGGTCGGACTTGACAACCGTGGCCTTGGCCTTCACCCCCTCGGCCACCGCGGCGTCGCGAACGGCGTCGACCACGGCCTGGCCCCGCTCGGTCCACTGCTTCTCGGTGCGCGCGATGTCCGCCGTCGAGACGGTGACGCCGCCTTCGAAATAGCTGACCGGATAGCGCGGCACGACATACAGCGCGATCAATTCAGCACCCACTGCGCCGGCCAGCTCGATGGCACTGCGCACGGCCTTTTTGGAAAGCGTCGAGCCATCGGTTGCCACGAGGATTTTGCGGTACATATTTTTCTCCTAACAGGAGGTTTCAGCTTAGGCGGCCCCTGGAGCGCCCGCTTGATCCAGGTCAACGGGGCAGCACCTCGCTGCGCTAGCCTCGTCGCATGCAAACTGTCTGCGCTGTGCCGCAATCCGTCGCCGCTCGCGAGCGCACGGATGCCGCGTGGGCGGCGCTCGACGAGCCGGCCGAGTGGGAAGGTTTCAGCCGGCCGGTGGCCGGGCGTGAGGGCTGGCTCGAATCCACGCTGGCAATCCAGGGGATGCACTGCGCCTCCTGCGCGCTCACGGTCGAGCGGGCGCTGGCCCAGCTGCCGGGGGTCGAGGCCGTTCAGGTCAATGGCGCGAGCGCGACGGCGCGACTGGCGTGGTCCACCGAGCGCAGCCGGCCTTCGCAGTGGCTGGCCGCGCTGGACAGAGCCGGTTATGGCGCGGTTCCGGCCGGCGACCTGCTGGCCGGCGCGCAGCGCCAGAAGGAGCAGCGCCTGCTGCTGTGGCGCTGGCTGGTGGCGGGTTTTTGCATGATGCAGGTCATGATGTACGCGGTGCCGGCTTATGTCGCCGCGCCCGGCGAGATCACGCCGGATATCGAGGCCCTGCTGCGCTGGGCCTCATGGGTGCTGACGCTGCCGGTGGTGCTGTTTTCCTGCTGGCCTTTCTTCGCGGCGGCGCTGCGCGACCTGCGTCACCGCGTCGTCGGCATGGACGTGCCGGTGGCGCTGGGCGTCGCGATTGCCTTTGGCGCCAGCACGGCCGCCACATTCGATGCCACCGGATTGCTGGGCAGGGAGGTCTGGTTCGACTCAGTGACGATGTTCGTCTTCTTCCTGCTCTCGGGGCGGCTGCTGGAACAGCGGCTGCGCGACCGAACCGCCGGCGCGCTGGAGGCCCTGATGCGGCGCGTGCCGCAGACCGTCGAACGCCAGCAGGAGGCCGGCGGATCCTTCGAACGTGTCGCGGTGCGCCGGCTGCGGGCCGGGGACGTGATCCGCGTCTTGCCCGGCGAGGTGTTTCCCGCCGATGGCACGGTCGTCGCAGGCGCCAGCCGGGTCGACGAGGCGCTGCTCACGGGCGAGTCGCATCCGCTGTCGCGGGGCGAGGGCGCGCAGGTGATCGCCGGCAGCAGCAACCTCACCGGCGTGGTGCGCGTGCGGGTGGAGCAGGCCGGCGCGCAGACGCGCTGGGCCGGCATCGTCGCCCTGA
>JAAOZX010000452.1 GCA_012274225.1 Comamonadaceae bacterium
GCGAAGGCGACGGCCGACTCGATGCGGTTGCGCCGGATCTTCATGGTCGGCGTGAGGAAGCCATTTTCTATGGACCAGGGCTCGTTGGCCACGACGATCATGCGCAGCCGCTCGTGCGAAGGCAGATCGCGGTTGACGTCTTCGAGCAGCCGCGCCAGCTCCGCCTGCACCTGCGCCCGCTTTGCCGCGTCACCGAGGCGCGGCCGCAATTCCTCGGCCAGCACCACCATCGCATAGGCGGCGCTCTGGCCGACGCCCGAGACCATCGACATCTCGATCATCGGATGCACGTTCAACCGGTTCTCGATCGGGGCCGGCGCCACGTACTCGCCCTTGGCCGTCTTGAACAGTTCCTTGACCCGCCCGGTGACCTTGAGCATTCCGTCGGCTGCGCGCTCGCCCTTGTCGCCGGTGCGAAAGAACCCGTCCGCGGTGAAAGCCTGCGCATTGAGGTCGGGACGTTTGTAGTAGCCGGTGAACTGCCCCGGCGACTTGATCAGGATCTCGCCGTCGTCGGCCAGCCGCACCTGCACGCCCGGGAACGGCACACCGACATAACCCGGCCGGTTGTGCTGCTCGGTGGAGCTGTGCGAGAAGGCGAAGTCCTCGGTCATGCCGTAGCCTTCGAACAGGTTCAGGCCGAGCTTGCGGTACCACGCGATGAGTTCAGCCGGAATCGGCGCCGAGCCGCTCGCGGCGCGCTTGACCTTGTCCAGGCCCAGGCTCTTGAGCACCTTGCGCCCGACGATGCGGCGGATGCCCGGGATGCGCAGCAGGCGATCGAGTTTTTCCGGCGCCATCCTGGCGAACACCCCCTGCTGGAACTTGAGCCACAGCCGCGGCACCGAGATGAAGGTGGTGGGGCGCGCCCGTCGCAGGTCGTCCAGGAAGGTATCCAGCGCCTCGGCAAAGAAGATGTGGGTCCGGCCGTCGACCAGCGAGGCGCATTCGACCCAGGCACGCTCGAAACTGTGCGCCAGCGGAAGGTAGGACAGGAGGCGCGTCTGCTCCTGATCGCCATAGACGGAAGTCAGGTAGTTCACCATGCCCTCGCTGGCGCCGGTGACGGCGCTGAATGGCAGCATCACGCCCTTGGGCTGCCCGGTGGACCCCGAGGTGTAGATCAGCATGGCCAGGTCGTCGGGCGAGCGCTGCGGGCGGCCGGCTACTGGCTCGGTGCGCGCCACAATGGCGTCCCAATTCTCGTAGGGCGTGGCCGGTGCGAGCGGAAAGGCAATGCACGGCAGGCTGGCGGGAACGCCCGGCGCCTGCTGCGGCCAGGTATCCAGTTTGCCGATGAACAACAGGCTGGCCTCGCTGTCCTGAAGCACGAAGCGCACGGTCTCCGCGGTCTCGGTCGGAAAGATCGCCACGGTGGTGCCGCCGGACATCCAGATCGCCAGTTCGGCGATGAAGAAATGGGCGCAGTTCTTCGACAGGATCGCGATGCGGGCGCCAGGCGGCAAGTCCATTGACTGCAGGTGAGCGGCCATGCGCCGGGCCTGGTCCATCAATTGCGCCCAGGTGTAGTCGATCACCTTGCCGCCGCCAATCGGCTGGGTCAGGAAGACGTGCTCCGGACGATTGGCCTCGTGGCCGTAGACATAGTCGAGCATGGTTCGTGCGTTGGTCATGTCGCATCCTTCGCGCAGCCGGTGGGAGGTCTGCCCCGGCGACAGGGTATCGGTTCGGCAGTCGTCCGGCCAGGGGTGGGGAGCACTTTCGGTGGGATCGCTGTCGCCCACTTGTCACGGCGTGGGCGCGCCCGAACGGTACCACTGCGCGATCAGGGCGCGCTCGGCCTCGGTGATGCCGGTGGCGTTGTTCATCGGCATGATGCGCGTGACCACTGCCTGCTGGTACACCATCGGGGCATGCTGTTTGAGCGCCGCCGGCGAATCCAGCCGCACGTTCTTCATCTGCACCTGCTCCCCATGGCACATGTAGCAGCGCTGGGCCAGCACCGGCTGCACCTGCTCGTAGCCGACGGAGCCGGTTGTGGCCACCGGAGCGGCCGCGCCGGCGTCGGGACGCATCCAGATCGCCAGTGCAGCGATCACGACAACACCCACAACGGCGTAGGGCAAGGGGTGACGGTTGCGCCCGAGCTTCCAGCCGTGGCGCAGCACGAAGAACTGGCGAATCCCCGCGCCGGCGGCCATCATCAGGATCAAAACCAACCAGTTGCGCGGATGGCTCCAGGTGAAGCTGTAGTGATTGCTCATCATCGCGAACACCACCGGCAGCGTGAAATAGGTGTTATGCACGCTGCGCTGCTTGCCGCGCCGGCCGTGGACCGGGTCGACCGGTGCGCCGGCCTTGATCGCCGCGATCACCTTCTTCTGGCCGGGAATGATCCAGAAGAAGACATTGGCGCTCATGGCCGTGGCCATCATGGCGCCCACCAGCAGGAACGCCGCCCGGCCCGCAAACCAGTGGCAGGCCAGCCAGGAAGCCGCGCAGACCAGCACCAGCACCAGCGCGCCGACGATGGCGTCGCCGTTCTCGCGCTGGCCGAACCAGCGGCACACGGCGTCGTACACCAGCCAGAACACGGCGAGGAACGAGAGCGCGACAACCACCGCCGTGGCGGGGGACCAATCCATCACCGAGCGGTCGATGAGATAGGTGCCGGCGCTCCAGATGTAGGAGATGGTGAACAGTCCGAAGCCGGTCATCCAGGTCGAATAGCTTTCCCAGAAGAACCAGTGCAGGTGGTCCGGCAGCTTGGGCGGCGCGACGTTGAACTTGACCGGGTGATAGAAGCCGCCGCCGTGCACCGCCCAGAGTTCGCCGCTGACACCCTGGCGCTTCAATTCGTCGTCCGCCGGCGGCGTCAGGCTGGAATCGAGGAAGACGAAGTAGAACGAGGAGCCGATCCAGGCGATCGCGGTTATGAGGTGGGCCCAGCGCAGCAGCAGGTTGGCCCAGTCCAGCAGATAGCTTTCCATGTCATCCCAGCGTGGAAGGCCTGCTCACCACCGCGGGCGCTTTGAGCAGTA
>JAAOZX010000453.1 GCA_012274225.1 Comamonadaceae bacterium
CTGCTGCGCCCGCACCACCTTGCCGCCGAACGCCGCCCCCACGGCCTGATGGCCCAGGCAGACACCGAGGATCGGCAACTTGCCGGCGAAGTGGCGGATGGCCTCGACCGAAATCCCGGCTTCGGCCGGCGAACAGGGTCCTGGCGAAACGACCAGCCGGTCAGGGCGGCGCTGCGCGAGGCCTTCCACGGTGATCTCGTCGTTGCGAAACACCTCGACCTGCGCTCCGAGCTCGCCGAAGTACTGCACCAGGTTGTAGGTGAAGCTGTCGTAGTTGTCGATCATGAGAATTTTCATGTCGGCACCCCCGGAAAGCGGACAGCCGGACGCAGAAGACGCAAAAGTGCGCAGAAGACGCAAAAGAAAGGCAAATACGATTTCATAACCGGTTCACCACTCGGTGGATGCCACGCTTGACGATCGGGAACGTGTTGAAGTTGATCAGGAGGCCGAGCTTCAACCCCGAGAGGCGCAAATAGGAAAGTAGTTGGGCGCGATGCACTTCAGCAATGTCATCCACAGCCTTGAGTTCCACGATGACCGAGTCCTCGACCACGAAGTCGGCTCGATACACCACGCCAAGGTCGCGGCCTTTGTACGTCGCAGTCATGGGGACTTCTCGCTTGAAACCCAGCTCGCGCTCGGCCAATTCGATCGCCAGGGCCGCGCAATACGCGCTTTCGAGCAGCCCCACACCGAGTACGCGCTGCACTTCCACCGCGGCGCCGATGATGGCGTGCGAAAAATCGTTCTCAAGTTCCGGCTGTTCCTTTTGCGTCTTCTGCGCAACTTTTGCGTCTTCTGCGTCCGGCTGTTCAGGACGTTCACTCATTCCAACCCCTCCTCAACCAGTTCAGATGCGCGCAAGAGGGCGCGGGCCTTTGCCTCGGTCTCTTTCCACTCCAGCTCCGGCACGGAATCGGCGACGACGCCTGCCGCGGCCTGGACGTACAGGGTCTGGTCCTTGATGATCCCGGTGCGAATCGCGATCGCCACGTCCATGTCGCCCGCATAGCTCAGGTAACCGCAGGCGCCGCCGTAGAGACCCCGCTTGCTCGGCTCGAGCCGGTCGATCAACTCCATGGCATGGACCTTGGGCGCCCCGGTCAGCGTGCCGGCCGGGAAGGTCGCCTTCAGCACGTCGATGCTGGTCATGCCGTCGTTCAGGATGCCCTCGACGTTGCTGACGATGTGCATCACGTGGCTGTAGCGCTCCACCGCGAAAGCCTCGGTCACCTTGACGGTGCCGGTCTTGGCGATGCGACCGATGTCGTTGCGGGCCAGGTCGATCAGCATCACGTGCTCGGCGCGCTCCTTGGGGTCGTTGATCAACTCCTGCTCCACGGCCTTGTCGCGCTCGGGCGTGGCGCCGCGCGGCCGGGTTCCGGCCAGCGGTCGAATCGTGATCTTCTGGCCTTCGGGGGTCTGCTCCTGGCGCACCAGGATTTCCGGCGACGCACCGACGACGTGGAAATCGCCGAAGTGGTAGTAATACATGTAGGGGCTGGGATTGAGCGAACGCAGCGCCCGGTACAGCGACAGCGGCGACTCGGTGTAGCGCTTCTTGATGCGCTGGCCCACCTGGACCTGCATGAAATCGCCGGCCGCGATCAGTTCCTTGGCGCGCTCCACCGCGGCGATGTAATCGGCCTTGGCGAATTCGCGCTCGGCCGGAAAGCCCTGGGTCTGCCGGATCACCGGCGCGCTCACCGAGTACTTGAGCAGGTCCCGCAGCTCGCGCAGCCGCTTCTTGCCGTCGACGTAGGCCTCGCCCTGGGACGGGTCGGCGTAGACGATCAGGTACAGCTTGCCCGACAGGTTGTCGATGACGGCCAGCTCCTCGCATTGCAGCAGCAGGATGTCGGGGCAGCCCAGGGTGTCGGGCGGGCAACTTCTCTCCAGCTTCTTTTCGATGTGGCGCACCGTGTCGTAGCCGAAGTAACCGGCCAACCCGCCGCAAAAGCGCGGCAGCCCGGGGCGCAGCGCCACCTTGAAGCGCTGCTGGTACTGCGCGATGAACTCCAGCGGATTGCCGCGCGCGGTCTCGATGACCTGGCCGTCCCGCACGACCTCGGTCATCGCCTCGGCGCCGAATCCCCTGGCGCGCAGCAAGGTTCGGGCGGGCAGGCCGATGAAGCTGTAGCGGCCAAAGCGCTCGCCGCCGACGACGGATTCGAGCAGGAAGCTGTGCCTGCCGCCGTCGCGGGCATGCGCCAGCTTGAGGTAAAGGGACAGCGGTGTTTCGAGATCCGCGAACGCCTCGGCGATCAGCGGGATGCGGTTGTAGCCCTGCAACGCAAGGCTTTTGAATTCCAGTTCGGTGATCAAGGGGTGAGCCTCCACAAGCCCGGCGGCCGCGGCCGCGTTCATTCAATCAGAGAGGGGATGCCTCGGGTTGCGAGGCGCGGGGCACGGGCTGCCCCGTGCGGTCAGGAACGCAATTGGCGAGGCCGGCGCCAGGGCCAAGCTCCCCGGCGGGGGTGCCATGTGACTGCGTTGCGGTGGATGAACATGAGCAAAGTGTAGCAAACAGGGCGCCATCTTGCGCGAAGTCATCAAGCCCCGGCTCTTTGGCGGAAACCCTCTTGCCACGCAGCGCCGCCGTGCCGAAGAATGCCGCAATCCAAAGAACACACTACTTGCGGAGCACTCATGAATTTCCTCAGACCCTGCTTGTTGGCAACCGCCCTGCTGCTGGCACCGGCCGCCGGCTGGACCCAGGTGACAGTGGCGGGCGTCAAATATGAGCCCACCACCGAACTGCGCGGCAACAAGCTCCAGCTCAATGGTGCGGGCGTCCGCTACAAGGCCATCTTCAAGGTCTACACCGCCGGCCTGTACCTGTCGAAGAAGTCCGGCAGCACCGAGGAAGTGCTGGCGGCGCCCGGCGCCAAGCACATGCAAATCACCATGTTGCGCGAGATCGACTCGGCGGAACTGGGCAAGCTGTTTTCGCGCGGAATCGAGGACAACATGGACAAGACCGCGTTTTCCAAGCTGGTGCCGGGCGTGCTGCGCATGAGCCAGATCTTCTCGGAACACAAGAAACTGAGCAGCGGGGACACCTTCACCCTCGACTGGATTCCGGGCACCGGCACCGTGATCCTGGTCAAGGGCGTGCAGCAAGGCGAACCCTTCAAGGAGCCCGAGTTCTACAACGCGCTGCTGCGCATCTGGCTGGGGCCGAACCCGGCCGACTGGAAACTCAAGGACGCGCTGTTGGGCCGCCCCGCCTGAGCCGCTCAGCGGGCCGCCACAGAGGGCAACCAACCCGCCAGCTCGGCCATCGAATCCACGAACCCGTCGACCGGCACGGCGCGAATCGGATCGCCGTGGTTGTAGCCGTAGGTCACAAGCAGCACCGGGCAACCGGCGGCTCGCCCCGCCGCCGCGTCGTTGCTGGAGTCGCCGAGCATCAGCGTGCTGGCGGGCATCGATCCCAGCGCTTCGCAGGCCTTGAGCAGCGGCAAGGGGTCGGGTTTGCGCCGCTCGAAGGCGTCGCCGCCGAATACCACATCGAAATATCCCGCCAAGTCCTTGGCCGCCAGCAAAGTCTGGGCGAAGGCGGTGGGCTTGTTGGTCAGGCAGGCCAGCTTCAGGCCGGCCCCGCGCAGGATGCGCAGGCCTTCGACCACGCCCGGAAACACCGAGGCGTACTGGCCGTTGATTGCGCGGTAGTGCGCCTGGTAGGACTGCCACGCGGATTCATAAAACGATGGGGCGGCGCCGACTTGCGCCAGCACCGATCGGATCAGGTGCTCCGACCCTTTGCCCACCAGCCGCGCGATGGACGCCCGTTCGATGCCGGGCAACCTCAGCTGGTCGAGCATGCGATTCAATGCGACCGTGAAGTCGCCCAGCGTGTCGACCATGGTGCCGTCCAGGTCGATGATGGCAGCTTGCAGCGGCCCGATCATGAAATGCAACCTCCCAAAAGTGGTCGGACCATTATCGTCAGAGAGGGATGGCGCCCGGCCGGCGGGGCCCGAGAGCTCACTGGCCTGTCGGGTCCCGCTCTTCGTTCTCGACGTCCGCGGCGGCCATGGCCGCCAGCGCGAAACTGGACAGCGGGGCCGACTTGACGAGGGCCGCCAGCAGGCCGGCAATCGAAACCAGCCGCCAGCCTCGCGCAACAACCAGCACGGCGCCCGCTGCCGCCGCGATGCCCAGGAACTGGATCGGCTTTCGCGCCGCGTAGGCCGCCAAGGCCGGCTTGGCAAGCTCCAGGCCGGTATGGGCCGGGTGCTGGCGCCACCAGGTGCGGACCGCGCGTTCGAGCTTGCTCAACCCGCCACCTTTGCGGGAGCCCGGTTGGTCGGCTGGCGGGCCGTCCGGACGCCCGTCTCCTCCGCGCTCGCCGCGGTCTCGACGGCGCTCCGGACCCTGAAGTTGCAGCACGATGGCCCGTCGGGTGCGGGCCAGCTTGTCGGTTGCATCGCTCATCGAGTGGACCCTGGCCGCCAACGGGGATCTGCCCGCCCGGCGCTCATGGCGCGGGCTCCACGTCTCGTAAGGCCTGGACGTCGGCATCCAGCTGCGCCTTCAATTGCGTGAAGGGCCTCGCAGGAAGCCCCTGGCGCGCGACCGACCAGGCCAGCACCGACACCAGCAGCGCCGCTCCCGGCGTGAGCACCAGCGCCCAATGGAATTCGCCCAGCATCGCGCCCAGCATCACGGCGACACCGGCGAGGACCAGGAAAACCATCAGGCCCAGCAACGCGACGGCCCAGGCGATGGCCTGCCGGGCCACCGCCGTCCCGGCGTGGGTCGCCTCCTCCTGGACCAGCGCCACGTAGCCGCCGACGTGATCGATGACCAGGCCAGGACGGCTGATCAGCAGCGAAAAGATGGGATGCACCATGCGATGTTCGGCCCGCGCCGGCGTTATCAGTCCTGGCGGCGCTGGCTGCGCAGCAGGCCCATCACCAGCGCGGCCACGACGGCGCCGACAGCGGCGGCGATCAAAGCCGATTTCACCGGCTCTTCCGACACGTAGCGGCTGGTCGACTCGGCATAGCGGCCCAGCTGCCGCTGGGCGGCGGCGCTGGTCTCCTTGACGCTCTCGCGCAGGTCGCGCGCTCTCTCGCCGGCTCGCTCGATCGCCTGACTGGCGAGTTCCTTCGTCGTCTCCAGCGCCTGGCTGGTGGCTTCGAGTGCCTGTTCTGCAGCGCTCGTGACGTCGGCGCGCAATGACTTGCTGGTCTGATTGTTCATTTCGGTCTTTCTTGAGAAGTTGGGCAGACTTTCCTGCCTTGGGGGACTATCGTGCGGCCTGGCCAGCCGGCAATGCCTCGACATTGCGAAGCGACAGGCCCGGCGGCCGCGTTGGCAAAGCGCTCATTTCTTCTTCGGCGTCTCGAGGGCTTCCTTGACGTCGCCGTAGGCTTTCTGCACTTTGCCCTCGACTTGCCGCACCAGGCCCTTGGCTTGCTGGTCGGTGCTGCCAACGGCCTCGCCGGTCTTTTGCTGCAGCTTGCCCGCGGCGTCCTTGACGGCGCCCTTGACTTGATCTTTGTTCATTGAAATAACCTTTCAGTGGAGGGAATTGCTCAGGGTGAAATTATCAGGCCGGCGGCCGGCGGGGACAGTTTCTGACGGACTGCATTCGACCCGAATTCGGCGCTGGACGACCGGGTCTCGGGAAGCACATAGACGATGCCGCTGGTGCCGCGGAACACCGGGCTCACCACTTCCTTGAAGAACTTGACCGGGACGTTGATGCAGCCGTAGGTGATCCGGCGGTCCTGTGGCGTTGCGCTGCCCAGTCGCTCCAGCCTTCGCTCACTGGGGATCACGACAACCGGGTGCAGCGCCACGGCGGCGTCGTAATCGACCCAGAGGATTTCTTCGCCGTGCGGGCTGCGCTCCAGGGACGCCACGAAGCGGCCCGCCGGGGTGGTGCGCTCTTCCGGGCGGATGGTCGACATCTTGCGCTGGCCGATTCCCGGCACCGAGTCATCGCCGGATGCCAGGCCCACGAGCGCGGGGGATGCGCCCCGCAGCCGGCCCCGGGCGTCGAAGACAAAGACCTTGGAAGCTATCTTGTCGACGATGGCGAACGGGGTGCCGCGGTTGTCGCCTGAATCCATGATCCAGGCGGCGATGCGCCGTGCGTCGGGCGATGCTTCTTCATGCTCGAAGTCGGCGCGCGAGGTCCGGGTCGCCAGGACGGGCATTTCTGTCGTCGCGCCCGCAGACATCGGGCGGCCGGGGTCGGGCGGCGACGTGCCGACGCCCGTCGCAAACACCGGATGCAGCGTCAGGCTCGCAGCCACCAGCATCAGGCCGAGTCCCCTGGCCAGGGCGCGGGACGCGGAATGAGCGTTGTTCATCGGAACGACTGTGAACATATTTCGCGGCGGCCTGCGCTCAGTTACGGTAGGGCTTGAATACGCGTTGCGGCGGCACGTAGGGCACCGGGGGCACCTCGGGTGTCACAACCGGCGCCGGGACCACGACCGGTGGGACCGGCGCGGGTATGGGCTGGGGCACCTCGACCAGAGCGAGCGGGGTCGGCACCAGCGGCACGACCGTAGTTGTTACCGGCCACGCCACGATGGCCGGAACCAACGGCACCCAGACGAATGGGGGCACAAGGACGCCTTCGCTGATCACTGGCGGCACCACCGGTGGGACCACGGGCGGTATGAACGGCGGCACGACCGGTGGGACCACGGGCACCGGTGTTGGTACCGGCGTTGGCACCGGTGTTGGTATCGGAGTTGGCACCGGTGTTGGTATCGGAGTTGGCACCGGAGTTGGCACCGGAGTTGGCACCGGAGTTGGCACCGGCGTTGGCACCGGCGTTGGCACCGGCGTTGGCACCGGGGTTGGCACCGGGGTTGGCACCGGGGTTGGCGCCGGGGTTGGCGCCGGGGTTGGCGCCGGAGTTGGCGCCGGAGTTGGCGCCGGAGTTGGCGCCGGGGTTGGCGGTGGCGTTGGCGCTGGTGGCGCAGCCACGATAGTCCCGGATGTTCTTTGAACGGTAGAGCAGCAAGAAATCGGAAGGGCAAAGTTAGCGGCATTTGCACCAGCAAGGGTAAAGCCGGTAAACGTAACTGGCGTCGTCCCCAAGGTGGCCGTGGAATCGAAATTGCCTGTACCGGCACCAGCCAGCGTCACGCCGGCGGGGAGAACGCTGGCGGCGTCAGCCTTCAACAATCCTGTGAAGGCTGCCGTAGTCGGGCCGCCTTGGGTCTGGTCCACCACTCCGGGGAACACCAGCCGCTGGACAGTCAGCGGGGTGCCGGCGGTGAAGTTACCCGAAAAATCTGTCACCGGCGCCGTGTAGGAGAGCGGGTTGTAGATGATGGTGACTGGTGCGGCCGTGCCCGGCGCGCCACCTTGGGTAACGGTAATGGTGCCGCCGGGCGGGGCAATGGTCACCGCGCCGCCGCCGCCGGCCAGCCCCGGTCCGGTCGCAGCGGTGCCGGCGATCAGCGACATGCCTTGTCTCACGCCCAGGCTCGCGAGGGACTCGGTGACGACGGCGGTGCCCCGGGTCAGCGTCATGGCCGCGTTGATGTTGATGTCGCTACCGGCGCAAATCGCAACGTTTCCGTCGGTCGTCGTCATGGCCCCGTTCACGCTGACATTGCGCCCGGCGGCCAATAGAACGCTGCCATTGGTCGTCGTGATCTGCGAACCAACGAGAGGCGCCGCCACGGTGATATCTCGCCCGCAACACACCACCAGGTTTCCATGGGTGGCGGTGATGGCCGCATTGATGTTGACGTCCCCGGAGGCGTTCAACGTCAGCGTGGTGGGGGTCAGCGGCGGCACCCGCGTCCAGGTGATCGCTCCGTCCACGTTGATATTGCCGGCCCCGGTTCCGGTGCTCGTTGTGTTGATGGCGATGTCGGTTCCGGTCGCTCCGGTGAGGGCGGCACTGAGGTCGCCGGAATTGATGTTGGACGTGTTCGCGCCCGCGGTCGGCGTGTAAACGCCGCCGGCCAATGCTTCGTTCGACGTTACTGCGGCCGAGATCGTCACGTCGGCCGGGTCGAGCAGCCACGTGCCGATCTTGCCGTTCGTCGCACTGGCGTTGACCGTGATGCCGGCCACGTCCAGCCAGTGCCCGGAGGTTTCGATCAGTCCGCCACCGCCGCCCTGCGCGCCACCGCGCGCCGTAACTGTGCCGTAGGCGCGCGTCGAGTCGTTCGACCACAGCACGACCTTGCCGCCGCTGCCGCGGGTGATGGCGTCGGCGCTGATGGTGGAGTCCGCACTCATGTAAGCCGCGGAGGCGTTCTGCACCGACGAATCTTTGCCCTGGTAGCCGCCGCCGACCCGAACTGTCCCGCCGCCCGCGTCGCCGGAAGCATCGATGTGCGCGCCGAACAGGCCGACGTGCCCGCCGGTAGCCGTGACGGTACCGCCGGTTTGCCCCCCGCCACTGCCGGAAGCGTCCAGGGTGCCGCCCACGTTCACCGTGCCGCCCTGCATGTCGCCCAGCAGCTTGATCGTGCCGTTATGGCTCGAAATCGTCCGCGCCTGGATCACGCCGGTGTTGTTGACGACGGTGGAAAGCAGTCCGGCCGCGGCTTGCGCGGTCATCAGCACCTGTCCGCCGTCGGCCTGGATGAGCCCGCCGTTTTGCACCAGGGCGTTGACCGCACCCCGGTCCACTGTCACGTTGACCAGGTTGTCGCCCGCCACGTCCAGGGTGATCGCATTGCCCGCGGCAAGCGCCACGGTTCCCAGCCTTGCCGAAATGACACCCTGGTTGGCGACGTTGGCACCCAGCAGGGCGACATAGCCGCCATCAGCATTGATCGTTCCCTGGTTGATGACGGACCCGGTGCCGGGATCGGTGAAGTTGTAGCGACCCGCCATGAAATTGGCGTCGGAGATGGCCAGCGTGGATGCCACCAGGCCGCCTACGTTGACCGATGCGCCGTTGCCGAACAGGATGCCGTTCGGGTTCAGCAGGAACACCTTGCCGTTGGCTGAAAGGCTGCCGAAGATCGCGGATGGATCGGGCCCCAGCACCCGGTTGAGCGCCACCGAACTGCTGCCGGGCTGGACGAACTGCACGGCTTCACCGGCTGCGATGCCGAAGCTTTGCCAGTTGATGGCCGCGTTCTGGGTCGTCTGCGTGATCGTCGTCCTGGCGCCATTCACTGCGATGCCGGCACTGCCGGCAGTCACCACGCCACCGACCGGGCCGGCGTAGCCGCTGGCACCAAAGCACAGCATCAGGGACGCGACGAGGGCCTTGGCCGTGAAGGGCGCGCGTTGCACCAGCGTGCCCGCGCTGGAGGCTCGTTTGCCGCAACTCGCGAGCTCCGAGACTGCGACGCAAGTGCCGGTCTTTTCATTCCGGATCGTTCGGTAACTGTGATTCATGGTTCATTGCCAGGTTATTGAATGCATGGATTCGCGGCTTTACCGCGGCGCATCAGAAATACTTGATCGCCTGGATCCAGAAGCGGCCCGACTTGTCCGGCGACGAGAGCGCCTTCTCGTTTCCCAGCTTCCATGCGTAAGAGGTCCGCACCAGGAAATTGCCGGCTTCGCCCCAGTTGAGGCCCACACCCGCGCCGCTGAGGGTGCGGCGGTTGTCACCTGCAAACCACGGGTTCCTGTGCAGGGTCACCGTGCCGGTGTCGACAAACCCGACCAGCTCCAGGTGCCCCGGCAGTGCCGAGAACTTCGGCAGCTGCATTCGCGCTTCCAGGGTGGCCACGTAACCCTCGTCGGCAAAGCCTTCGCCCTCGGGATAGGCCCGCACCGCGTTCATGCCGCCCAGCTCCATCTGCTCGGAGATGTCGAGGTTCCTGGAGGCCATCTGGCCGTTGATCGCGCCGTAGATCGAAAATGGTCCGCCCAGGTTCTGCAGCCTGGCCGCATTGAACGACAGCTTGTTGAAATTGCCGTTGGTCTGCGCCGTGGCCGCGTCCAGTGCCAGCGCCGCGGGAGTCTGGATGTCCAGCTTGCCGGCCGACAAGGTGAGCCCGTAGGAGCTGAAGCCGCCGCCGCCCAGTTGGTCGCGGTGGTCGCCATAGACGCTGGCCATCAACACATCGGACTTCCGGTTGATGACCGACCCGGTGGCATCCACCTTGTCTTCGAAAATCTTGTGGTCGTAGGCCAGTTGGGCGTAGAGATTGTTGTCGCGCGAGCGGATCAGCGGATACCTGCCAAAGACGCTCGCGATCTCCGCCGTGCCATGCGCGTGCAGGCTTTCGAACTGCTTGCCGAGCGAATAGTCGAGCCAGCTGTAGGCCACGCCCACCTGGCCCTTGCCAACCTGCAGCTGGTAGGAGGCGCGGGCATATTTCAGCCCTTCGCCCGAAGTCAGCACGCGCAATTCGGCGACATCGCCCAGGCCCAGGGGGTTGTTGATGTCGATGGTGGCGCCGATGCGGTTCGCGCCGGTATACGGATTGCCGGCATTGTCGGCATCGACGCTGCCGCTGACGCGGCGTCCCGGTGCCAAGTCGATGATCAGGTCGGAGGTACCGACGGATGCGCCAGGCGCCAGGGTCGACGTGACCTGAACGCCCGGGATGTCGGACAGCAGCAGCAGGCGGCTTTCGAGCGGCAATTCCGTGATCGTGTCCCCGCTGCTCAAGCCTTCCATCCGGCTGCGCGCCAGGCTGTCGGAGAGATTCGACGTATTGCGCAGCGTGATGTTGCCGTACTGGCCCTCGCTGACGGCGATGGTGACGGCGTTGTCCTTGATTTCCTGCGCCGGCAGGTAGGCGCGCGCCACGAAGTACCCGTTGCGGTGATAGTGCCTGCTGATCTTCGCAGCCATGGCTTCGAGGTCGACGAGCGTCAATTCGCTGCCCGGCGTGAATCCGGTCTGCGCAAGCAGGTCCGATTCGGAAAAAGCACTGGCCCCGGTGATCCGCAGGCTGTTGACAATTACCTTGACCTGGTCGGCAGCGGCGGCAGGTGCGGCGGGTTCGGCGCGCTGCTCGATGCGAAATTCGGGCGCGGCCTTTGGCGCGACCGGCGCTGGCGGAATCTGCAGCAACTGTCCGCCCGCGCCCGGCGGCGGCTGCTGGGCAAAAGCGACGTGGCCCAGAGCCAGCAATGCGATGGGTAGTAGTTTTTTCTTCAAGATGCCCTCCTAGAGGACCTTGCGCCCGCTGATCACGCGCAGCAGCACCACGACAATGGCGATCACCAGCAATACATGGATGAAGCCGCCCATGGTCACGGAAGTGACCAGTCCGAGCAGCCAGAGGATCAGCAAAACGATGGCAATGGTGTAGAGCATGAAAGTTTCTCGATGTTGTCTAGAGGCCGGCGGACTGGACGCCGCCGATGAGCATGATCCGGTCGCCGACGCGCCAGCGCGCGGTGTTGGCGACGTTGCTGGTGCGCATGGAGCCGTCTCGCAGCCGCACGGTCAATTCATAGGATGCAGTCCGGTTCCCGGCCTGCTCGAGCGGCCTCACCGCCTGCACGATGCCGCAGTTGCTGCAATGGGATCGGCGGCCGGCGCGGCGCTCGCCTTCTGGCGCCGCCGGTGCAGCCACGGGTTGGACCGGCAGCGCAACCACCCCGTCGCCCGGCTGGTCCATCCAGCGCAGGAGCGGCGTGCTCGCCGCCGCGACCGTCGCCAAGGCGATCGCCGCGGTGAAGCACGCCAAGGCCATCGGCAGCCGCAAGCGGAACACCCCCGCTTTGCCCGCGGGGCTGCCGTTGACGGTCGCGAGCAGCGGAAGGGCGGAAATCATTGCGCTGGTGTGGCCGTGCGGCCGATCACTTGATCCGCATGTCGTTGGCGACGGATGCGACGCCGCTGACGCCTTGCGCGACGGCAACCGCGCGGTCGGCGTTGGCGCGCGAGGTGACGAAGCCGCTCAATTGCACCCGGCCCTTGAATGTTTCGACAATGATCTCGGCCGACTTCAGGGTGGGTTCTTCGAAGATGGCGGTCTTGACACGCGTGGTGATGGACGTGTCGTCGAGGTATTGGCCGGTGCTTTCGTGTTTCTGGGTCGAGGCGCAACCGGCCAGGGCGGTGAGGGCGATGGCGGCGACCAGGACGGAAACGCGGCTGAATGAGTTCATGAGGGAGGCTCCGGTAATTCGGTTTGCGGCCCGGCGAGCTCTCGCAGGGTCGGCTGACAACGTCAACAACGCAAGAGTGCGCCGCGGACCCGGCAACGTCTGTGCGCTGCCGCACCGATGGGCTTGAGGCTGTGTAGGACAAAGCCGCTTGTTGCACCTATGTGCGCGATCGCACAGACACAGGAGTCACGGCAGAGCACTGTGCAATTCGGGCCCCACTTCGGCGCATCTTGCGCATCCCTCGGGCCGGCAATCCAACTGGAGTCCGAAATGAAACGACAACTGAAAATCGCCCTGGTGGCTTCGACGCTGCTCCTGGCCACGCAGGCGATGGCCCAAATCACCTTCTACGAAGGCGAAGGATTTCGCGGACGTGCCTACTCCGCCAGCAACGCGGTGCCCAACTTCGACCGCACCGGCTTCAACGACCGCGCTTCATCGATCGTGGTGGACAAGGGCCGCTGGGAAGTCTGCGAGCACGCCAATTTCCAGGGCCGTTGCGTCGTGCTGCGTCAAGGCAGCTACAACACGCTGTCGGCGCTGGGCCTGAACGAGGCCATCTCCTCGGTGCGTCCGGCCGCCAACCGCAGAAACTATGACAACGAGGTCGCGGCGCCCATGCAGACGCCCGACTACGCCTGGCGCCGCCGTGCCAACGAACGCGTGTACGACGCGCCGGTAACATCCGTGCGCGCGGTGATGGGCGCGCCGACCGAGCGTTGCTGGGTGGAGCGCCAGCAAGTGAACAGCGGCGGTGACCGCAACGTCGGCGGCGCGATTGCGGGCGCCCTCATCGGCGGCGTGCTGGGGCATCAAGTCGGTGGCGGCACCGGCAAGGACCTTGCCACCGTGGGCGGCGCGGTCGCCGGCGGGGTCATTGGCTCCAATGTCGGGCGCAACGGCCAGACCACCAGCCAGGATGTGCGCAAGTGCGAAAACACCACCAGCGGAACGCCGGCCTATTGGGACGTGACCTACAACTTCCACGGGCAGGATCACCGCGTCCAGATGACCGCGCCACCGGGAAACACCGTTGCCGTCAACCGGGACGGCGAACCGAGGCAGTAGTTGCTTTCTGCGTCGAAAGGAAAAAGGCCCCGCGGGGCCTTTTTCCTTTCGACGCAGAAAGCAACTACTGCCTCGGTTCGCCGTCCCGGTTGACGGCAACGGTGTTTCCCGGTGGCGCGGTCATCTGGACGCGGTGATCCTGCCCGTGGAAGTTGTAGGTCACGTCCCAATAGGCCGGCGTTCCGCTGGTGGTGTTTTCGCACTTGCGCACATCCTGGCTGGTGGTCTGGCCGTTGCGCCCGACATTGGAGCCAATGACCCCGCCGGCGACCGCGCCGCCCACGGTGGCAAGGTCCTTGCCGGTGCCGCCACCGACTTGATGCCCCAGCACGCCGCCGATGAGGGCGCCCGCAATCGCGCCGCCGACGTTGCGGTCACCGCCGCTGTTCACTTGCTGGCGCTCCACCCAGCAACGCTCGGTCGGCGCGCCCATCACCGCGCGCACGGATGTTACCGGCGCGTCGTACACGCGTTCGTTGGCACGGCGGCGCCAGGCGTAGTCGGGCGTCTGCATGGGCGCCGCGACCTCGTTGTCATAGTTTCTGCGGTTGGCGGCCGGACGCACCGAGGAGATGGCCTCGTTCAGGCCCAGCGCCGACAGCGTGTTGTAGCTGCCTTGACGCAGCACGACGCAACGGCCCTGGAAATTGGCGTGCTCGCAGACTTCCCAGCGGCCCTTGTCCACCACGATCGATGAAGCGCGGTCGTTGAAGCCGGTGCGGTCGAAGTTGGGCACCGCGTTGCTGGCGGAGTAGGCACGTCCGCGAAATCCTTCGCCTTCGTAGAAGGTGATTTGGGCCATCGCCTGCGTGGCCAGGAGCAGCGTCGAAGCCACCAGGGCGATTTTCAGTTGTCGTTTCATTTCGGACTCCAGTTGGATTGCCGGCCCGAGGGATGCGCAAGATGCGCCGAAGTGGGGCCCGAATTGCACAGTGCTCTGCCGTGACTCCTGTGTCTGTGCGATCGCGCACATAGGTGCAACAAGCGGCTTTGTCCTACACAGCCTCAAGCCCATCGGTGCGGCAGCGCACAGACGTTGCCGGGTCCGCGGCGCACTCTTGCGTTGTTGACGTTGTCAGCCGACCCTGCGAGAGCTCGCCGGGCCGCAAACCGAATTACCGGAGCCTCCCTCATGAACTCATTCAGCCGCGTTTCCGTCCTGGTCGCCGCCATCGCCCTCACCGCCCTGGCCGGTTGCGCCTCGACCCAGAAACACGAAAGCACCGGCCAATACCTCGACGACACGTCCATCACCACGCGTGTCAAGACCGCCATCTTCGAAGAACCCACCCTGAAGTCGGCCGAGATCATTGTCGAAACATTCAAGGGCCGGGTGCAATTGAGCGGCTTCGTCACCTCGCGCGCCAACGCCGACCGCGCGGTTGCCGTCGCGCAAGGCGTCAGCGGCGTCGCATCCGTCGCCAACGACATGCGGATCAAGTGATCGGCCGCACGGCCACACCAGCGCAATGATTTCCGCCCTTCCGCTGCTCGCGACCGTCAACGGCAGCCCCGCGGGCAAAGCGGGGGTGTTCCGCTTGCGGCTGCCGATGGCCTTGGCGTGCTTCACCGCGGCGATCGCCTTGGCGACGGTCGCGGCGGCGAGCACGCCGCTCCTGCGCTGGATGGACCAGCCGGGCGACGGGGTGGTTGCGCTGCCGGTCCAACCCGTGGCTGCACCGGCGGCGCCAGAAGGCGAGCGCCGCGCCGGCCGCCGATCCCATTGCAGCAACTGCGGCATCGTGCAGGCGGTGAGGCCGCTCGAGCAGGCCGGGAACCGGACTGCATCCTATGAATTGACCGTGCGGCTGCGAGACGGCTCCATGCGCACCAGCAACGTCGCCAACACCGCGCGCTGGCGCGTCGGCGACCGGATCATGCTCATCGGCGGCGTCCAGTCCGCCGGCCTCTAGACAACATCGAGAAACTTTCATGCTCTACACCATTGCCATCGTTTTGCTGATCCTCTGGCTGCTCGGACTGGTCACTTCCGTGACCATGGGCGGCTTCATCCATGTATTGCTGGTGATCGCCATTGTCGTGGTGCTGCTGCGCGTGATCAGCGGGCGCAAGGTCCTCTAGGAGGGCATCTTGAAGAAAAAACTACTACCCATCGCATTGCTGGCTCTGGGCCACGTCGCTTTTGCCCAGCAGCCGCCGCCGGGCGCGGGCGGACAGTTGCTGCAGATTCCGCCAGCGCCGGTCGCGCCAAAGGCCGCGCCCGAATTTCGCATCGAGCAGCGCGCCGAACCCGCCGCACCTGCCGCCGCTGCCGACCAGGTCAAGGTAATTGTCAACAGCCTGCGGATCACCGGGGCCAGTGCTTTTTCCGAATCGGACCTGCTTGCGCAGACCGGATTCACGCCGGGCAGCGAATTGACGCTCGTCGACCTCGAAGCCATGGCTGCGAAGATCAGCAGGCACTATCACCGCAACGGGTACTTCGTGGCGCGCGCCTACCTGCCGGCGCAGGAAATCAAGGACAACGCCGTCACCATCGCCGTCAGCGAGGGCCAGTACGGCAACATCACGCTGCGCAATACGTCGAATCTCTCCGACAGCCTGGCGCGCAGCCGGATGGAAGGCTTGAGCAGCGGGGACACGATCACGGAATTGCCGCTCGAAAGCCGCCTGCTGCTGCTGTCCGACATCCCGGGCGTTCAGGTCACGTCGACCCTGGCGCCTGGCGCATCCGTCGGTACCTCCGACCTGATCATCGACTTGGCACCGGGACGCCGCGTCAGCGGCAGCGTCGATGCCGACAATGCCGGCAATCCGTATACCGGCGCGAACCGCATCGGCGCCACCATCGACATCAACAACCCCCTGGGCCTGGGCGATGTCGCCGAATTGCGCGTGCTGACTTCGGGCGAAGGGCTGAAATATGCCCGCGCCTCCTACCAGCTGCAGGTTGGCAAGGGCCAGGTGGGCGTGGCCTACAGCTGGCTCGACTATTCGCTCGGCAAGCAGTTCGAAAGCCTGCACGCGCATGGCACGGCGGAGATCGCGAGCGTCTTTGGCAGGTATCCGCTGATCCGCTCGCGCGACAACAATCTCTACGCCCAACTGGCCTACGACCACAAGATTTTCGAAGACAAGGTGGATGCCACCGGGTCGGTCATCAACCGGAAGTCCGATGTGTTGATGGCCAGCGTCTATGGCGACCACCGCGACCAACTGGGCGGCGGCGGCTTCAGCTCCTACGGGCTCACCTTGTCGGCCGGCAAGCTGGACATCCAGACTCCCGCGGCGCTGGCACTGGACGCGGCCACGGCGCAGACCAACGGCAATTTCAACAAGCTGTCGTTCAATGCGGCCAGGCTGCAGAACCTGGGCGGACCATTTTCGATCTACGGCGCGATCAACGGCCAGATGGCCTCCAGGAACCTCGACATCTCCGAGCAGATGGAGCTGGGCGGCATGAACGCGGTGCGGGCCTATCCCGAGGGCGAAGGCTTTGCCGACGAGGGTTACGTGGCCACCCTGGAAGCGCGAATGCAGCTGCCGAAGTTCTCGGCACTGCCGGGGCACCTGGAGCTGGTCGGGTTTGTCGACACCGGCACGGTGACCCTGCACAGGAACCCGTGGTTTGCAGGTGACAACCGCCGCACCCTCAGCGGCGCGGGTGTGGGCCTCAACTGGGGCGAAGCCGGCAATTTCCTGGTGCGGACCTCTTACGCATGGAAGCTGGGAAACGAGAAGGCGCTCTCGTCGCCGGACAAGTCGGGCCGCTTCTGGATCCAGGCGATCAAGTATTTCTGATGCGCCGCGGTAAAGCCGCGAATCCATGCATTCAATAACCTGGCAATGAACCATGAATCACAGTTACCGAACGATCCGGAATGAAAAGACCGGCACTTGCGTCGCAGTCTCGGAGCTCGCGAGTTGCGGCAAACGAGCCTCCAGCGCGGGCACGCTGGTGCAACGCGCGCCCTTCACGGCCAAGGCCCTCGTCGCGTCCCTGATGCTGTGCTTTGGTGCCAGCGGCTACGCCGGCCCGGTCGGTGGCGTGGTGACTGCCGGCAGTGCCGGCATCGCAGTGAATGGCGCCAGGACGACGATCACGCAGACGACCCAGAACGCGGCCATCAACTGGCAAAGCTTCGGCATCGCAGCCGGTGAAGCCGTGCAGTTCGTCCAGCCCGGCAGCAGTTCGGTGGCGCTCAACCGGGTGCTGGGGCCCGATCCATCCGCGATCTTCGGCAGCCTTTCAGCCAACGGCAAGGTGTTCCTGCTGAACCCGAACGGCATCCTGTTCGGCAACGGCGCATCGGTCAACGTAGGCGGCCTGGTGGCATCCACGCTGGCCATCTCCGACGCCAATTTCATGGCGGGTCGCTACAACTTCACCGATCCCGGCACCGGGTCCGTCATCAACCAGGGAACGATCAATGCTGATGGCGGCTATGTCGCCCTGCTGGGTGCCAACGTCGCCAACCAGGGTGTCATTTCGGCAAGGCTGGGAACCGTGGCGCTTGCCGCGGGCAATGCGATCACCCTGGACGTGGCGGGCGACAACCTGGTCAACGTGACAGTGGACCGGGGTGCGGTCAACGCCCTGGTGCAAAACGGCGGGCTCATCCAGGCCGACGGCGGACAGGTGCTGATGACCGCGCAAGCCGCGGCCGGACTGCTTTCCACCGTCGTCAACAACACCGGCGTGATCCAGGCGCGGACGATTTCGAGCCATAACGGCACGATCAAGCTGCTGGGCGACATGCAGGGCGGCACGGTGAACGTGGGCGGCACCCTGGACGCTTCCGGCAGTGGCGGGGGGCAAACCGGCGGTACCGTCACGGCTACCGGCGGGCACGTCGGCCTGTTCGGCGCGCACATCGATGCTTCCGGCGACGCGGGCGGCGGGACAGTTCGGGTCGGCGGCGGCTACCAGGGCAAAGATTCGTCGGTGCAGAACGCCTCCGCGGCTTACATGAGTGCGGACTCCACCATCAGCGCCGACGCCATCACCCGCGGCAGCGGCGGCAAGGTCGTGCTGTGGTCGAACGACTCGACGCGCGCCTACGGCACAGTTACGGCGCGCGGTGGCGCGCAGGGCGGCGGTGGCGGACTGATCGAAACCTCCGGGCACTGGCTGGACGTGGCCGGCATCACGGTCAACGCCAGTGCGACGAACGGCAAGATCGGCACGTGGCTGCTCGACCCGGCCGACGTGACGATCTCGGCCGCAGTAACGTCGAACGAAGCATTGGCCGGCGGCGTTTACACGCCGACCGCGGGCGCGAACACGTCCAACATCAATTCCGGCGACCTCAGTGCCGCCCTCACCGGAGCGACCGGAACCGACATCGCCATCAACACAACGAGCACCGGAACCGGGGCCGGCAATATCAACGTGGACGGAGCGATCACCTGGACGCGGGTGCCGCCGCTGACCCCCACCACGCTGACGTTGAACGCCTCCGGGGACGTCAACATCAATGCGGCCATCACCGCCACCCATGGAAACCTGGTGGTGTGTTGCGGGCGAGATATCACCGTGGCGGCGCCTCTCGTTGGTTCGCAGATCACGACGACCAATGGCAGCGTTCTATTGGCCGCCGGGCGCAATGTCAGCGTGAACGGGGCCATGACGACGACCGACGGAAACGTTGCGATTTGCGCCGGTAGCGACATCAACATCAACGCGGCCATGACGCTGACCCGGGGCACCGCCGTCGTCACCGAGTCCCTCGCGAGCCTGGGCGTGAGACAAGGCATGTCGCTGATCGCCGGCACCGCTGCGACCGGACCGGGGCTGGCCGGCGGCGGCGGCGCGGTGACCATTGCCCCGCCCGGCGGCACCATTACCGTTACCCAAGGTGGCGCGCCGGGCACGGCCGCACCAGTCACCATCATCTACAACCCGCTCTCCTACACGGCGCCGGTGACAGATTTTTCGGGTAACTTCACCGCCGGCACCCCGCTGACTGTCCAGCGGCTGGTGTTCCCCGGAGTGGTGGACCAGACCCAAGGCGGCCCGACTACGGCAGCCTTCACAGGATTGTTGAAGGCTGACGCCGCCAGCGTTCTCCCCGCCGGCGTGACGCTGGCTGGTGCCGGTACAGGCAATTTCGATTCCACGGCCACCTTGGGGACGACGCCAGTTACGTTTACCGGCTTTACCCTTGCTGGTGCAAATGCCGCTAACTTTGCCCTTCCGATTTCTTGCTGCTCTACCGTTCAAAGAACATCCGGGACTATCGTGGCTGCGCCACCAGCGCCAACGCCACCGCCAACCCCGGCGCCAACTCCGGCGCCAACTCCGGCGCCAACTCCGGCGCCAACCCCGGCGCCAACCCCGGCGCCAACCCCGGTGCCAACCCCGGTGCCAACCCCGGTGCCAACGCCGGTGCCAACGCCGGTGCCAACGCCGGTGCCAACTCCGGTGCCAACTCCGGTGCCAACTCCGGTGCCAACTCCGATACCAACACCGGTGCCAACTCCGATACCAACACCGGTGCCAACGCCGGTACCAACACCGGTGCCCGTGGTCCCACCGGTCGTGCCGCCGTTCATACCGCCCGTGGTCCCACCGGTGGTGCCGCCAGTGATCAGCGAAGGCGTCCTTGTGCCCCCATTCGTCTGGGTGCCGTTGGTTCCGGCCATCGTGGCGTGGCCGGTAACAACTACGGTCGTGCCGCTGGTGCCGACCCCGCTCGCTCTGGTCGAGGTGCCCCAGCCCATACCCGCGCCGGTCCCACCGGTCGTGGTCCCGGCGCCGGTTGTGACACCCGAGGTGCCCCCGGTGCCCTACGTGCCGCCGCAACGCGTATTCAAGCCCTACCGTAACTGAGCGCAGGCCGCCGCGAAATATGTTCACAGTCGTTCCGATGAACAACGCTCATTCCGCGTCCCGCGCCCTGGCCAGGGGACTCGGCCTGATGCTGGTGGCTGCGAGCCTGACGCTGCATCCGGTGTTTGCGACGGGCGTCGGCACGTCGCCGCCCGACCCCGGCCGCCCGATGTCTGCGGGCGCGACGACAGAAATGCCCGTCCTGGCGACCCGGACCTCGCGCGCCGACTTCGAGCATGAAGAAGCATCGCCCGACGCACGGCGCATCGCCGCCTGGATCATGGATTCAGGCGACAACCGCGGCACCCCGTTCGCCATCGTCGACAAGATAGCTTCCAAGGTCTTTGTCTTCGACGCCCGGGGCCGGCTGCGGGGCGCATCCCCCGCGCTCGTGGGCCTGGCATCCGGCGATGACTCGGTGCCGGGAATCGGCCAGCGCAAGATGTCGACCATCCGCCCGGAAGAGCGCACCACCCCGGCGGGCCGCTTCGTGGCGTCCCTGGAGCGCAGCCCGCACGGCGAAGAAATCCTCTGGGTCGATTACGACGCCGCCGTGGCGCTGCACCCGGTTGTCGTGATCCCCAGTGAGCGAAGGCTGGAGCGACTGGGCAGCGCAACGCCACAGGACCGCCGGATCACCTACGGCTGCATCAACGTCCCGGTCAAGTTCTTCAAGGAAGTGGTGAGCCCGGTGTTCCGCGGCACCAGCGGCATCGTCTATGTGCTTCCCGAGACCCGGTCGTCCAGCGCCGAATTCGGGTCGAATGCAGTCCGTCAGAAACTGTCCCCGCCGGCCGCCGGCCTGATAATTTCACCCTGAGCAATTCCCTCCACTGAAAGGTTATTTCAATGAACAAAGATCAAGTCAAGGGCGCCGTCAAGGACGCCGCGGGCAAGCTGCAGCAAAAGACCGGCGAGGCCGTTGGCAGCACCGACCAGCAAGCCAAGGGCCTGGTGCGGCAAGTCGAGGGCAAAGTGCAGAAAGCCTACGGCGACGTCAAGGAAGCCCTCGAGACGCCGAAGAAGAAATGAGCGCTTTGCCAACGCGGCCGCCGGGCCTGTCGCTTCGCAATGTCGAGGCATTGCCGGCTGGCCAGGCCGCACGATAGTCCCCCAAGGCAGGAAAGTCTGCCCAACTTCTCAAGAAAGACCGAAATGAACAATCAGACCAGCAAGTCATTGCGCGCCGACGTCACGAGCGCTGCAGAACAGGCACTCGAAGCCACCAGCCAGGCGCTGGAGACGACGAAGGAACTCGCCAGTCAGGCGATCGAGCGAGCCGGCGAGAGAGCGCGCGACCTGCGCGAGAGCGTCAAGGAGACCAGCGCCGCCGCCCAGCGGCAGCTGGGCCGCTATGCCGAGTCGACCAGCCGCTACGTGTCGGAAGAGCCGGTGAAATCGGCTTTGATCGCCGCCGCTGTCGGCGCCGTCGTGGCCGCGCTGGTGATGGGCCTGCTGCGCAGCCAGCGCCGCCAGGACTGATAACGCCGGCGCGGGCCGAACATCGCATGGTGCATCCCATCTTTTCGCTGCTGATCAGCCGTCCTGGCCTGGTCATCGATCACGTCGGCGGCTACGTGGCGCTGGTCCAGGAGGAGGCGACCCACGCCGGGACGGCGGTGGCCCGGCAGGCCATCGCCTGGGCCGTCGCGTTGCTGGGCCTGATGGTTTTCCTGGTCCTCGCCGGTGTCGCCGTGATGCTGGGCGCGATGCTGGGCGAATTCCATTGGGCGCTGGTGCTCACGCCGGGAGCGGCGCTGCTGGTGTCGGTGCTGGCCTGGTCGGTCGCGCGCCAGGGGCTTCCTGCGAGGCCCTTCACGCAATTGAAGGCGCAGCTGGATGCCGACGTCCAGGCCTTACGAGACGTGGAGCCCGCGCCATGAGCGCCGGGCGGGCAGATCCCCGTTGGCGGCCAGGGTCCACTCGATGAGCGATGCAACCGACAAGCTGGCCCGCACCCGACGGGCCATCGTGCTGCAACTTCAGGGTCCGGAGCGCCGTCGAGACCGCGGCGAGCGCGGAGGAGACGGGCGTCCGGACGGCCCGCCAGCCGACCAACCGGGCTCCCGCAAAGGTGGCGGGTTGAGCAAGCTCGAACGCGCGGTCCGCACCTGGTGGCGCCAGCACCCGGCCCATACCGGCCTGGAGCTTGCCAAGCCGGCCTTGGCGGCCTACGCGGCGCGAAAGCCGATCCAGTTCCTGGGCATCGCGGCGGCAGCGGGCGCCGTGCTGGTTGTTGCGCGAGGCTGGCGGCTGGTTTCGATTGCCGGCCTGCTGGCGGCCCTCGTCAAGTCGGCCCCGCTGTCCAGTTTCGCGCTGGCGGCCATGGCCGCCGCGGACGTCGAGAACGAAGAGCGGGACCCGACAGGCCAGTGAGCTCTCGGGCCCCGCCGGCCGGGCGCCATCCCTCTCTGACGATAATGGTCCGACCACTTTTGGGAGGTTGCATTTCATGATCGGGCCGCTGCAAGCTGCCATCATCGACCTGGACGGCACCATGGTCGACACGCTGGGCGACTTCACGGTCGCATTGAATCGCATGCTCGACCAGCTGAGGTTGCCCGGCATCGAACGGGCGTCCATCGCGCGGCTGGTGGGCAAAGGGTCGGAGCACCTGATCCGATCGGTGCTGGCGCAAGTCGGCGCCGCCCCATCGTTTTATGAATCCGCGTGGCAGTCCTACCAGGCGCACTACCGCGCAATCAACGGCCAGTACGCCTCGGTGTTTCCGGGCGTGGTCGAAGGCCTGCGCATCCTGCGCGGGGCCGGCCTGAAGCTGGCCTGCCTGACCAACAAGCCCACCGCCTTCGCCCAGACTTTGCTGGCGGCCAAGGACTTGGCGGGATATTTCGATGTGGTATTCGGCGGCGACGCCTTCGAGCGGCGCAAACCCGACCCCTTGCCGCTGCTCAAGGCCTGCGAAGCGCTGGGATCGATGCCCGCCAGCACGCTGATGCTCGGCGACTCCAGCAACGACGCGGCGGCGGGGCGAGCCGCCGGTTGCCCGGTGCTGCTTGTGACCTACGGCTACAACCACGGCGATCCGATTCGCGCCGTGCCGGTCGACGGGTTCGTGGATTCGATGGCCGAGCTGGCGGGTTGGTTGCCCTCTGTGGCGGCCCGCTGAGCGGCTCAGGCGGGGCGGCCCAACAGCGCGTCCTTGAGTTTCCAGTCGGCCGGGTTCGGCCCCAGCCAGATGCGCAGCAGCGCGTTGTAGAACTCGGGCTCCTTGAAGGGTTCGCCTTGCTGCACGCCCTTGACCAGGATCACGGTGCCGGTGCCCGGAATCCAGTCGAGGGTGAAGGTGTCCCCGCTGCTCAGTTTCTTGTGTTCCGAGAAGATCTGGCTCATGCGCAGCACGCCCGGCACCAGCTTGGAAAACGCGGTCTTGTCCATGTTGTCCTCGATTCCGCGCGAAAACAGCTTGCCCAGTTCCGCCGAGTCGATCTCGCGCAACATGGTGATTTGCATGTGCTTGGCGCCGGGCGCCGCCAGCACTTCCTCGGTGCTGCCGGACTTCTTCGACAGGTACAGGCCGGCGGTGTAGACCTTGAAGATGGCCTTGTAGCGGACGCCCGCACCATTGAGCTGGAGCTTGTTGCCGCGCAGTTCGGTGGTGGGCTCATATTTGACGCCCGCCACTGTCACCTGGGTCCAGCCGGCGGCCGGTGCCAGCAGCAGGGCGGTTGCCAACAAGCAGGGTCTGAGGAAATTCATGAGTGCTCCGCAAGTAGTGTGTTCTTTGGATTGCGGCATTCTTCGGCACGGCGGCGCTGCGTGGCAAGAGGGTTTCCGCCAAAGAGCCGGGGCTTGATGACTTCGCGCAAGATGGCGCCCTGTTTGCTACACTTTGCTCATGTTCATCCACCGCAACGCAGTCACATGGCACCCCCGCCGGGGAGCTTGGCCCTGGCGCCGGCCTCGCCAATTGCGTTCCTGACCGCACGGGGCAGCCCGTGCCCCGCGCCTCGCAACCCGAGGCATCCCCTCTCTGATTGAATGAACGCGGCCGCGGCCGCCGGGCTTGTGGAGGCTCACCCCTTGATCACCGAACTGGAATTCAAAAGCCTTGCGTTGCAGGGCTACAACCGCATCCCGCTGATCGCCGAGGCGTTCGCGGATCTCGAAACACCGCTGTCCCTTTACCTCAAGCTGGCGCATGCCCGCGACGGCGGCAGGCACAGCTTCCTGCTCGAATCCGTCGTCGGCGGCGAGCGCTTTGGCCGCTACAGCTTCATCGGCCTGCCCGCCCGAACCTTGCTGCGCGCCAGGGGATTCGGCGCCGAGGCGATGACCGAGGTCGTGCGGGACGGCCAGGTCATCGAGACCGCGCGCGGCAATCCGCTGGAGTTCATCGCGCAGTACCAGCAGCGCTTCAAGGTGGCGCTGCGCCCCGGGCTGCCGCGCTTTTGCGGCGGGTTGGCCGGTTACTTCGGCTACGACACGGTGCGCCACATCGAAAAGAAGCTGGAGAGAAGTTGCCCGCCCGACACCCTGGGCTGCCCCGACATCCTGCTGCTGCAATGCGAGGAGCTGGCCGTCATCGACAACCTGTCGGGCAAGCTGTACCTGATCGTCTACGCCGACCCGTCCCAGGGCGAGGCCTACGTCGACGGCAAGAAGCGGCTGCGCGAGCTGCGGGACCTGCTCAAGTACTCGGTGAGCGCGCCGGTGATCCGGCAGACCCAGGGCTTTCCGGCCGAGCGCGAATTCGCCAAGGCCGATTACATCGCCGCGGTGGAGCGCGCCAAGGAACTGATCGCGGCCGGCGATTTCATGCAGGTCCAGGTGGGCCAGCGCATCAAGAAGCGCTACACCGAGTCGCCGCTGTCGCTGTACCGGGCGCTGCGTTCGCTCAATCCCAGCCCCTACATGTATTACTACCACTTCGGCGATTTCCACGTCGTCGGTGCGTCGCCGGAAATCCTGGTGCGCCAGGAGCAGACCCCCGAAGGCCAGAAGATCACGATTCGACCGCTGGCCGGAACCCGGCCGCGCGGCGCCACGCCCGAGCGCGACAAGGCCGTGGAGCAGGAGTTGATCAACGACCCCAAGGAGCGCGCCGAGCACGTGATGCTGATCGACCTGGCCCGCAACGACATCGGTCGCATCGCCAAGACCGGCACCGTCAAGGTGACCGAGGCTTTCGCGGTGGAGCGCTACAGCCACGTGATGCACATCGTCAGCAACGTCGAGGGCATCCTGAACGACGGCATGACCAGCATCGACGTGCTGAAGGCGACCTTCCCGGCCGGCACGCTGACCGGGGCGCCCAAGGTCCATGCCATGGAGTTGATCGACCGGCTCGAGCCGAGCAAGCGGGGTCTCTACGGCGGCGCCTGCGGTTACCTGAGCTATGCGGGCGACATGGACGTGGCGATCGCGATTCGCACCGGGATCATCAAGGACCAGACCCTGTACGTCCAGGCCGCGGCAGGCGTCGTCGCCGATTCCGTGCCGGAGCTGGAGTGGAAAGAGACCGAGGCAAAGGCCCGCGCCCTCTTGCGCGCATCTGAACTGGTTGAGGAGGGGTTGGAATGAGTGAACGTCCTGAACAGCCGGACGCAGAAGACGCAAAAGTTGCGCAGAAGACGCAAAAGGAACAGCCGGAACTTGAGAACGATTTTTCGCACGCCATCATCGGCGCCGCGGTGGAAGTGCAGCGCGTACTCGGTGTGGGGCTGCTCGAAAGCGCGTATTGCGCGGCCCTGGCGATCGAATTGGCCGAGCGCGAGCTGGGTTTCAAGCGAGAAGTCCCCATGACTGCGACGTACAAAGGCCGCGACCTTGGCGTGGTGTATCGAGCCGACTTCGTGGTCGAGGACTCGGTCATCGTGGAACTCAAGGCTGTGGATGACATTGCTGAAGTGCATCGCGCCCAACTACTTTCCTATTTGCGCCTCTCGGGGTTGAAGCTCGGCCTCCTGATCAACTTCAACACGTTCCCGATCGTCAAGCGTGGCATCCACCGAGTGGTGAACCGGTTATGAAATCGTATTTGCCTTTCTTTTGCGTCTTCTGCGCACTTTTGCGTCTTCTGCGTCCGGCTGTCCGCTTTCCGGGGGTGCCGACATGAAAATTCTCATGATCGACAACTACGACAGCTTCACCTACAACCTGGTGCAGTACTTCGGCGAGCTCGGAGCGCAGGTCGAGGTGTTTCGCAACGACGAGATCACCGTGGAAGGCCTCGCGCAGCGCCGCCCTGACCGGCTGGTCGTTTCGCCAGGACCCTGTTCGCCGGCCGAAGCCGGGATTTCGGTCGAGGCCATCCGCCACTTCGCCGGCAAGTTGCCGATCCTCGGTGTCTGCCTGGGCCATCAGGCCGTGGGGGCGGCGTTCGGCGGCAAGGTGGTGCGGGCGCAGCAG
>JAAOZX010000454.1 GCA_012274225.1 Comamonadaceae bacterium
AGCGTGTCGTGCGCATGGCGCGTCACCTGCTCGAAGTTGTCGAGGATCACCAGGCAGGCACCGCGTCCTGCGATGGCATGCCCGAGCTGGGTGACCGGATCGTCTTTGCCCAGCGGCACCTCGAGGCCCTGGGCCACCGCGTGCGCCAGGCCGTCGAGGCTGCGCGCTTGCGACAGGTCGCAGAACCAGACCCCGCCCGGAAAATCACCGAGCCAGGCCCATCCGAAGCGCGTCGCCAGCCGCGTCTTGCCGGTACCGCCCAGGCCGAGCACCGATACCAGCCGCGCCACGTTCGCAAGCCGCCTGCCCAGTTCGAGCAGCGCCTGGTCGCGGCCGACGAAGCTGTCGCGTTCGGCCGGCAAGCTGTGTCGAATGCCGCTTGCCGGCAGCCACAGGTCGCCGCGCTTGATGACGCGGTAGGCCTTGGCCGCATCGGGCGGCGGGGTAAAAGGCGTGCCGTCATCACCAATCTCGAACAGCTCCATGGGGTCGACCAGGCCTTTCAGGCGCCAGTGGCCGTGCGACAGCAGCCGCAGAGCGCCTGCGTCACCAAGCGCCTCGCGGGCGGCTGCAGACAGCAGGATCTGCCCCCCGTTGGCGACCGACATCACGCGTGCCGCCGTTGCCTTTGCCGCACCTTCCACCTCGAGCGGCTTCGCGCCCAACGCAACATCCCGCTGACTGTTCTCGTGCAACATGACCGGCCCGACGTGCAGCCCGACGCGCGCGCGCAGCGGTGGATCGAGCGAGGCCAGCGAGCGTTGGTATGCCAGCGCATAGCCTACGGCGTCGGCCGCGCGATCGAACAGCAGCAGCATGCCGTCGGTCTTGTCGATTTCGCGGCCGCGCCAGGGCGGAAGGAGATCGCGCGCGAGCCGGTCGTGGGCGATCCAAAGCCTGGTCACTGCTGCATCGCCGAGTGACTCGGCGAGCTGGGTGCTGTCCAGCACGTCTGTCAGCAGCAGGGCGCGAAGTTCACTCATATGTCGGATAGATGGACAGGCACCTCAACCCTATCGAATGAAGTATCGCATCCTGCACCCACAGCATCAACTGCAGGATCCAGGCCGCGGCGATTTCAAGACGTCGGGAGCAGAGCGGGCGAGGACGATTCGAGCGGGTAGAGCTTGACCGGGTGGGTCGCCACCGGGAAGCCCGCCGCGCCGAGCGTGTCGGCGATGGCCTTGTTGCTGTCGAAGTACACCTGCCAGTAGTGCCGGGTATTGCAGTAAGGACGCACCGCCAGCTTCGGCCCGAACTCGTTGAACTCCAGGATCTCGACCCCGCCCGCCGGAGCCGTCAACTACTACAACCGAGTGGCCGATCGCACGGGTGGGAATGCCCGGGTGCAGGAGTTTCTGCGCATGTACATGCTCCCTGGGGTTGCACACAGTTCCCAGGGCCGTGCGTACACCGTAGCGGGCAACAACGATTCGGTGCCCATGCCCAAATTGCCGGGCAATGCCAACCAGACACCGACTCGTGAACAGGATCCGATGTTCAGCGCGCTCGTGGATTGGGTGGAAAGGGGCATTGCGCCTGAGCAGATCGTCCTCACCTCGAGAGACCACAGCGTGAGTTTACCGGCCTGCGTCTATCCGCAGAATACGACATGGAGAGGCACCGGCTCGGTCAGGGCGGCGGCGGACTACGAGTGCCGATAGTCCTCTGCTGTTACGCCATGGCAGAGCCACATTCGCCACGGCAGGGGTACGATGAATTGGTCCGCGCTCGCTCGAGTGCGGACGGGCTCTCTCCTCCAGTCATCAATGCGTTTGCAGTGAGGTTCACATGGCCAAGACAAGCGAAGAAGACGCCGTCTACAAGATCGTCGAAGTGGTGGGCACCAGCGCCGCGTCCTGAGAACAAGCGGCGAGCAGCGCCGTGGCGACCGCGGCAAAGACGCTGCACGATCTGCGCATCGCGGAGATCACCAAGCTCGACATGAAGGTGGAGGACGGCAAGGTGGTCGCGTACCGCGCCCGCGTGACGCTGTCGTTCAAATACGCGCCCTGACCGTCCCGCGGCCACGAGGTCGGATCAAGAAGACGGCTGGTTCACCCCGCTGCGCACGCGGCCGGCGGTGAGGCTGCGCCACGCGGGTGGGCACGATGTCCGCAGGGGTTTCGCGGCGGTCCCACAATGGCGCTCATGCGAGAGACCGAAGTCAATCCGTCCAAGCCGGTCAGGGTTCCCGGCCCGGATCATCCGATCACCATCGAGGCCAACCCGGCACGGGTCGTCGTCACTGTGGCCGGGCGGGTGGTGGCCGACAGCGTGCACGCCCTGGCGCTGCGCGAAGCGAAGTATTCCCCCGTCCAGTACATCCCGCGCCGGGACGTCGATATGTCGTTGCTGCAGCGCACCGACCACGCCACTTACTGCCCGTACAAAGGCGACTGCGCGTACTACAGCATCCCTTCCGGGGGACGCTCGGTCAACGCGGCGTGGACCTATGAGGCGCCTTACCCGGCAGTGGCCGCGATCAAGGACTGCCTGGCCTTCTACCCCGACCGGGTCGATTCGATCGAAGAACGCGTGCCGGCCTGACCGCCGGGATCACGCAGTCACAGGGCGGTGCCTATCCCCGCCACACCGGCGATGACCAAGCTCGCGCCCCAGACGCTATCGAGGTTGAACCAGGCGCGGCGCAGGAATTGCAGGCCGAGGTAGCGATACACGGCCCAGGCCATGCCCAGGCCGGCGAGCATCATCGCCAGCGTGTGAACGGCCGCGACCACGACGGCGGCGGCGACACTGGATTGCGCGAGGTAGTCCATCACGCCGGCGTGGCCCAGGCTGGGCGCTGTGTCGGCGGCACCCGGCGCCACGGCGGCCGGCGCCGTGGCGCACAGGCCCAGCATGAACGGCACCAGCATGAGCCCCGCCCCATGCGCGGTGGCCATCAGGAACGACCACCAGGCCAACTGCGTCGGGCGAATCCGCGCCAGCGCCCGGGGATGGCGCCGTTCGATCAGC
>JAAOZX010000455.1 GCA_012274225.1 Comamonadaceae bacterium
CGCCCAGCGCCCGGCCTTCCTTGCGCGAGTACGACACCAGCCCGACGCCGCCGCGCTGGGAGCCGCGGATGCATTCCTCGATGGCGTGAGTGAGGTAGGGGCGGCAGGTGCAGATGTCCGAGCCGAACACATCCGAGCCGTAGCACTCGTCGTGCACGCGGGCGGTGAGCTCGACCGCAGGGTTGGCCAGGTCGTGCGGATTGCCGAAGATGTAGACCGTCTGCCCGCCGATCGGCGGCAGGAACACTTCCAGGTCGCTGCGCGTCACCAGCTCGGGGTACATCCCGCCGGTCTCCTCGAACAGCACGCGGCGCAGGTCGGCCTCGGAACAGCCGAAGCGCCTGGCCACCCCCGGCAGCCACCAGACCGGCTCGATCGCCGCCTTGGTCACCATGGCCGCGCCGCCGGCGGTGAGCACCCTGCCGTCGGCCTTCAGGCGGCCGGTCAGCAGGGCCTCGATCACCTCGGGCAGGATCACGTGGGCCTGGGTGACCGCGATGGTGGGGCGGATGTCGTAGCCGGCCGCCAGTTCGGCCGAGAACACGTCCGCCACCAGCGCGCCCCAGGGGTCGAGGCTGACGATCTTGCCGGGGTCGCTCCACTGCGGATAGGGGCCGATCACGTCGGTCGGCGCGGTGTTGGTCAGGTCGGCCTTGTGCTGGCGCGACAGCGCGCCCGAGGCCACGGCCAGGGCGCGGTAAACGCTGTACGAGCCGCTGTGGGTGCCGATCACGTTGCGGTGGCTGCGCTGCGTGGTGGTGCCGACGATCGGTCCGCGCTCGACGGGAGTGGCCGCGCCCCAGAAGATCGGCAGCGCGCCGTACCCACCGGCGTGCGACGTCAGTCGGATATGCCCCCGGCTGTCGTTACCGGACGACGGGCTGGGTGCGGGTACATCGGCTGGCATGGCGGGTCTCGAGCAAAACGGCAATGTACACCGGACGCCGCCGCGGCTCAGCGTTGTTTGCTGCCCATGATGCCGCCCAGCACGCCGCGGATGATTTCACGACCGACGGCACTGCCCATGCTGCGCACGGCCGACTTGGCCATGCTCGCGGCCATGCCCTCGTGGCGCCCGCCGCGCGGTCCGGTGCTGCCGAAAATCGCCGCGCTCAGCTCGCCCAGCATCCCACCGCTCGCCGCCGTCGTTTGCGCTCCCGCACCCGTCGCAGCGCCAGCCGGCGCCGGGGCCGCGCCCGCTGGCCGACTGGCCTGCGCAGTGGCCGCGCGCTGCTGCAGTTGCTCGTAGGCCGAGTCGCGGTCGACGGTCTTTTCATAGACACCGGCGACGATCGAATTGGCGATTAGCGCCTGGCGCTGGGCCGGCGTGATCGGGCCGATCTGGCTGCCGGGCGGCAGCACATAGGCCCGCTCGGTCACGCTGGGACGGCCCTTGGCATCGAGCAGGCTCAGCAGGGCCTCGCCAACGGCCAGTTCGGTGATCGCCGTTTCGATGTCCAGCCCGGGCTTTTGCCGCATGGTCTGGGCCGTGGCCTTCACCGCCTTCTGGTCGCGCGGCGTATACGCGCGCAGGGCGTGCTGCACCCGGTTGCCCAGCTGTGCCAGCACGCTGTCGGGAATGTCGAGCGGGTTCTGGGTGACGAAGTAGACACCCACGCCCTTGGAGCGCACCAGCCGCACCACCAGCTCGATGCGTTCGACCAGCACCTTGGGCGCCTCGTCGAACAATAGATGGGCCTCATCGAAGAAGAACACCAGCTTGGGTTTTTCCGGGTCGCCGATCTCGGGCAGTTGCTCGAACAGCTCGGACAGCAGCCACAGCAGGAAGGTGGCGTACAGGCGCGGCGAGTTGAGCAGCTTGTCGGCCACCAGGATGTTCACGATGCCGCGGCCCTTGTCGTCGGTCTGCAGGAAGTCCTGGATGTTGAGCATGGGCTCGCCGAAGAACTTCTCGCCGCCCTGGGATTCGATCTGCAGCAGCCCGCGCTGGATGATGCCGACGCTGGCGGCGCTGATGTTGCCGTACTGGGTGGTGAACTGGCTGGCGTTGTCGCCAACGTGGCGCAGCATGGCGCGCAGGTCCTTCAGGTCCAGTAGCGCGAGGCCGTTGTCGTCGGCGATCTTGAACACCAGGTTCAGCACGCCGGCCTGGGTCTCGTTCAGGCCCAGCATCCGGCCCAGCAGCAGCGGGCCCATGTCGGAAACGGTGGCGCGCACCGGATGACCCTGCTCGCCGAACACGTCCCAAAGGGTCGTCGGGCAGGCGAAGGGCTCGGGCGCCGGCAGACCCCTGTCCTTGAGCACCGCGGCCAGCTTCTGGGCGTTGTTGCCCGGCTGGCTGATGCCGGTGAGATCGCCCTTGACGTCGGCCATGAAGACCGGCACGCCGATCTTCGAGAAATTCTCGGCCAGCGTCTGCAAGGTCACGGTCTTGCCGGTGCCGGTGGCGCCGGTGACGAGGCCGTGCCGGTTGGCCATGCCGGGCAGCAGATTGCATTCGATTTGTGCGTTCCGGGCGACCAGCAGCGGTTCGGTCATGGCTTGAAAAGTAAAATGATGGACTGCGCCAATATAGCGCTCCAAGAGAAAAGAAGAGGTTCCCAGTGGCCGGACACAGTAAATGGGCGAATATCCAGCACCGCAAGGGTCGCCAGGACGAGAAGCGCGGCAAGGTCTGGACCCGCGTCATCCGTGAAATCATGGTGGCGGCGCGACAGGGCGGCGGCGACCTGGGCATCAACCCGCGGCTGCGTCTGGCGGTGGAAAAGGCCAAGGCCGCGAACATGCCGGCCGACACCATCAAGCGCAACATCGACAAGGCCACCGGCAACCTCGAGGGTGTGCAGTACGAGGAAATCCGTTACGAGGGTTACGGGATCGGCGGCGCCGCGATCATCGTGGACACCATGACCGACAACAAGGTGCGCACCGTGGCCGAGGTGCGCCACGCCTTCAGCAAGTACGGCGGCAGCATGGGCACGGCCGGTTCGGTGGCGTTCCAGTTCCACAAGGTCGGCCAGTTGATCCTGGCTCCCGGCACCGACGAGGACCAGGTCATGGACGTGGCGCTGGAGGCGGGTGCCGAAGACGTGATCTCCGACGACGACGGCACCATCGAGGTCATTACCCAGCCGGCCGATTTCGAGTCGGTCAAGAAGATGCTGGAAGCGGGGGGTTTCCGGCCCGAGGTCGCCGAAATCACCATGCGGGCCGAGAACACCATCGAGCTGGCGGGCGAAGACGCAGCCAAGATGCAGCGGCTGCTCGACGTACTGGAAGACCTGGACGACGTGCAGGACGTGTTCCACAACGCGGCGCTCGACCCATGAGGCGGCAATGAAAGTCCTGGTGATCGGCGGCGGCGGCCGCGAGCACGCGCTGGCCTGGAAGCTGGCTCAATCGCCCAAGCTGCAGGCGGTCTATGTGGCGCCGGGCAATGCCGGCACGGCCCATGACGGCCGGCTCGAGAACGTGCCGATCACCGACATCACGCAGCTGCGCGACTGGGCCTTGCAGCAGAAAATCGTTCTGACGGTGGTGGGCCCCGAAGGCCCGTTGGCGGCCGGCGCGGTGGACGAGTTTCGCGCCCACGGGCTGCGCGTCTTCGGCCCGACCCGGGCGGCGGCCCAGCTGGAAAGCTCCAAGGCCTTCTCCAAGGCTTTCATGAAGCGCCACGGCATCCCGACGGCCGAGTACGAAACCTTTACCGATCCCGCTCGAGCCCACGCGTATGTGGCCAGCCAAGGCGCGCCCATCGTCATCAAGGCCGACGGCCTGGCGGCGGGCAAGGGCGTGGTGGTGGCCATGACCCTGCCCGAGGCCCATGAAGCCATCGACTTCATCCTGCTGGACAACAAGCTGGGCGTGAGCCACAACCAAGGCGGCGCCCGGGTCGTGATCGAGGAGTTCCTGCAGGGCGAGGAAGCCAGTTTCATCGTCATGTGCGACGGCAGGAATGTGGCCGCGCTGGCCACCTCGCAGGACCACAAGCGGCTGCGCGACGGCGACCAGGGGCCCAACACCGGCGGCATGGGCGCCTACTCGCCGGCGCCGGTGGTCACGCCCGAGGTTCATGCCCGGACCATGCGCGAGATCATCCTGCCCACCGTCAAGGGCATGGAGAACGACGGCATTCCCTACACCGGCTTTCTCTACGCCGGCCTGATGATCGATGCCCAGGGCCACCCCAAGACGATCGAATTCAACTGCCGGATGGGTGACCCGGAAACCCAGCCGATCATGATGCGGCTGAAATCGGACCTGTTCGACGTGCTGATGGCCGCCACCTCCGGCACCCTGAACCAGGTGGAAATGGAGTGGGACCGGCGTCCGGCCCTCGGGGTGGTGATGGCCGCCGCGGGCTATCCGCTCAATCCGCGCAAGGGCGATGCGATCACCGGCCTGCCGCCTGCCGCCGACGATGCCGTGGTGTTCCACGCCGGCACCGTGCAGCAGGGCAATGCCACGTTGACCGCTGGCGGACGGGTGCTGTGCGCCACTGCGCTGGGCGAGAGCATCAAGGCGGCGCAGCAGCGCGCCTACGAACTGGTCCACGGCATCCATTTCGACGGCGCCCTGTACCGCCGCGACATCGGCCATCGTGCCGTGCAGCCGGCCGCGACCGCACGGGGCAAGCGATGAACCCGACCGAAACCGTCCGCACCTGCCTGCTGGACCTGCAACAGCGCATCACCACGGCTTTCGCCGCGGTCGACGGCGGCACCTTCGCGCGGGATGCGTGGAGCAAAGCCAAGGGCGAGCCCCTGCAGGGCGACGGCGTCACCATGATCCTGGAAGGCGGGGCGGTGCTGGAGCGCGGCGGCTGCGGCTTCTCGCATGTCACCGGGCCCCGCCTGCCGGCCTCCGCCACCCAGCACCGGCCGGATCTTGCCGGCGCGCCGTTCGAGGCCATGGGCGTCTCGCTGGTGTTCCATCCGCGCAATCCGTATGCGCCGACCGTCCACATGAACGTGCGCATGCTCAGTGCGACAGCGGCCCAGGGCGAACCGGTGTTCTGGTTCGGCGGCGGCATGGACCTGACGCCCTGCTACGGCTTCGAGGAAGACGCCATCCACTTCCACACCGTGTGCAAGAACGCCTTGCAACCCTTCGGCAACGACAAGTACCCGCGTTTCAAGGCCTGGTGCGACGACTATTTCTTCCTGAAACACCGCGCCGAGCCGCGCGGCATCGGCGGCATCTTCTTCGACGACTTTGCCGAGGGCGGCTTTGCCAATGGTTTTGCGCTGATGAGCGCGGTGGGCGATGCATTCACCGACGCCTACCTGCCGATCCTGAACGTGCGCAAGGCCACGCCCTATGGCGAGCGCGAACGCGATTTCCAGCTGTACCGGCGCGGGCGCTATGTCGAATTCAACCTGGTCTGGGACCGCGGCACGCACTTCGGGCTGCAGTCGGGGGGCCGCACCGAATCGATCCTGATGTCGATGCCGCCGCTGGCCAGCTGGGCCTACCAGCGCAAGACCAAGCCCGGTTCGCGCGAGGACGAGCTCTACAAGAAGTTCCTGGTGCGAAGGGACTGGATTTGACCAACGCGACGGCGGCCGGGCCACGCGTGGGCGTCTTCGGCGGGGCCTTCGATCCGCCGCACATCGCCCATGTGGCACTGGCGCGGGCGGCGGTGGAGCAGCTTCAGCTCGATGAGTTGCGCATCTTCCCGACCGGGCAGGCCTGGCACAAGCCCCAGACCCTGAGTGCGCCCGAGCACCGCCTGGCGATGGCCCGCATCGCCTTTGCCGACGTGCCGCGCGCGGTGATCGACGAGCGCGAGCTGCGCCGGCCCGGGCCCACCTACACCATCGACACCTTGCGCGAACTGATGGCCGAGCGGCCGCAGGCCCAGCTGTTCCTGGTCATGGGCGAGGACCAGTCGTCGTCGCTGACGAAGTGGCGGGACTGTGAATCCATCCTGAAGCTGGCCGTCCTCTGTGTCGCGGCCCGGCCCGCCCTGGCCGCCGACGCTGGCCAGCCGCTGCAAAGCCTTCCAGCGCATGCGCGATCCCGGCAATTGAACCTGCCCAGCATGCCCGATAGCGCAACCCAGGTTCGAGCCCGGGTCGCGAGCGGAGGCGACATCGCCCATCTGGTCCCGCCGGGCGTTGCGCGTTATATTGATCGACATCACCTTTACCAACCTGCCTGATGACCCAAGAAGCCGCCGCCAGAAAAGACACCCAAAGACTCCAGCGAGCCATCGTCGACGGCCTCGAAGACGTCAAAGCCCACGACATCGAAGTTTTCAACACCGAGCACCTCTCGCCCCTGTTCGAGCGGGTGATCGTGGCATCGGGCACCTCCAACCGGCAGACCAAGGCGCTGGCCTCCAGCGTGCGCGACGCCGTGCGCGAAGCGGGCTTTCCCAAGCCGCGCATCGAAGGCGAGGAGAACGGCGAGTGGATCATCGTGGATTGCGGCGCGGCCGTGGCCCACATCATGCAGCCGGCGATTCGGCAGTACTATCACCTCGAAGAGATCTGGGGCGACAAGCCGGTGCGCCTGAAGTTCGGCGCTCCCAAGCCGCTGGCACCCCCGCATCCTGAATCGAAACCGGCGCCCCGCACGGCAGCGAAGAAGGCGACCGCGAAGACTGCAGCGAAGACTGCAAACAGCGCAGCGAAGGCAACTGCGAAGAGGGCGAGTCCGGTCAGGCCGGCTCGCACCGGTGCGAAGAAGACCCCGGCCAAGGCGCCTGCGAAAAGAGCGCCCGCCCGAGGTGCCGCTGCGGCGCGCAAGCCGGCCGCGAAAAGCTCCCGTCCCAAGCGATGAAGCTCGTCGTCGTCGCCGTGGGCCAGCGGGTTCCCGACTGGGCCCAGGTGGCGTGGGTCGAGTACGCCAAGCGCTTTCCGCCCGAAATGCGGGTGGAGCTGAAGGCGGTGAAGACCGAGCCG
>JAAOZX010000012.1 GCA_012274225.1 Comamonadaceae bacterium
CGCCGAAGGCCCGACCTTCGGCCACGCGATGACCAAGACCATGTTGTGGCAGGAGTGGAGCGCGGGACTGGGCGAATGCATCGAGGCCGAGGCCCAGGCCCAGGCCATCTGCATGCAGACCAAGGACTTCGAGCGCGCCTACCACGCGTTCGCCAACAAGCAAAAGCCGGCCTTCCAGGGCGACTGAACGGCGCTGGAGCCATGGGTAACGATCAGCCGCCGCCTTGCCAGCCGGTCGACGGCGCGCTGCCCGCCGCCCGGCGCAGCGCGCCGCTGCAGTGGCGCGACGGTGAGGCGATGCACATCGACGTGCGCGGCCTGCCGCCGCCGCAACCGCTGGTGGCGATCCTGCGGCTGGTGCACTCGCTGGCCGACGGCAAGACGCCGGTGGTGGTGCACCACGACCGCGATCCGGTGATGCTGCATCCCGAGCTGGCCGAGATCGGCTGGAGCGCCGAGCGCATCACGAGTCCGGTGGGCGAAGTCCGCCTGCTGCTGCGGCGCCTTTCGTGAGCCGGGGCGGCGCGTTCCTTGGCGACGCGCGCAGCCGGCTGTTGCCGGTCTCGATTCCGCTGCGCTTCTTCGGCGCCGCCACCCTGTTTCACCTGCTGGCCTGGATCGCGCTGGCGGCCAGCGCCGGCGAGTGGCTGGACTTTGACGGCGGCCTGGGCTGGCCGCTGGCGGCCTTGCACCTGGTGGCGCTGGGCGTGCTGGGCATGACCACGCTGGGAGCGGGCGCGCAGTTGTTGCCGGTTGCGACGCGCCAGCCCGCGCCCGGTTCGCGCTGGATGGCCGCGATCTGGTGGCTCTACACGCCGGGTGTCGCGCTGCTGGCGCTGGGCATGGGATGGCCGCAGACGCGGTGGCTGGCGGCCGGCGCGGTGGCGGTGGGTCTCGCGTTCACCGCCTGGGGTGTGCTGATGATTCGCAACCTGCGTGGCGCGCGCGGCATGCCGGGCGTGGTGTCGCATGGCTGGGTGGCGCTGGCCGCGCTGGCGGTGCTGCTCGCCAGCGCCCTGTCGCTGGCGGGAACCTGGCGGGGCCTTTCGGTCCCGAGCCGGGAACTCACCCTGGGGCTGCACCTCGTGTTCGCGCCCTACGGCTTCATGGGCGCGCTGGCGCTGGGCCTCGCATACATCCTGGTGCCGATGTTCGCGTTGGCCGAGGCGCCGGCGGAACGCTCCCAACTCATTTCATGCGCGCTGGCCGCGCTGGCCCTGCTGCTGGCCGGGATCGCCGCCTTCGGCTGGCAACCGGTTCCGCTGCGCATCGCCGCGTTGCTGGCCGGTGCCGGGTCGGTGGGGTTGCATTTCCAACTGATGGCCCAGGCCTTGCGAACCGGCATGCGGCGCGAACTCGGCCGATCGTTTGCGCTGGTCAAGATCGGCTGGGGCGGCCTGGCCGCCAGCTTGGTCGTGGCGCTGGCACTGGTGCTGGAACTGCCGATTGCGCGCCTGAGCGCATGGTTCGGGCTGTGCCTCGTCGGCGTTTGGCTCCTGAGCTTTCTGCTGGGCATGCTGGAGCGCATCCTGCCGTTCCTGGGCGCCATGTACGCGGCCGGCACGGCGCGCCGTGCGCCGACGCCATCTGCGCTGACCGATGAGCGCGCGCTGCGCCTCCACTTCGCCTGCCACGTTGCCGCGCTGGTCGGCCTGGCGCTGGCGCTGGCGATCGACAGCGCCCGGATCGCCGCCGCGGCTGCGCTCATCGGTGTCGCCGGCGCCTTGGCGTTTTGCGTCTTCTATGTCACGTTGGTGGCGCGGCTGCAAAGGGCAGGAGCTTGAGCTATCTCAAACGCCGGCCGGTTTATTTCGGTAGTCTGGTACCGGAATCACACTTACGAGGGCGCAAGTCATGAGTTCACAGGTCAGCCGCATCCTGGACGAGGAACACCGCAACAACATCGCGTTGCTGGGCAAGGTCGAGCAGGCGCTGTCGCGCGCGAGCCGCTACGACCCGGGCCTCGCGGGCCTGATCGGCCAGTTCGTGGGCGCCCTGGAAAACGACATCGCACGCCACTTCCGCTTCGAGGAAGAACAGCTCTTTCCACGCATGACCGACGCCGGTGACGGCGGGATGGCGGCGTTGCTGACCGAGGAGCACGAGGCGATCCGCGAGGTCGCCGCCGAACTGTTGCCGCTGGCGACCCAGGCGGCCGCCGGCGTGATCGACGAGGCCGGCTGGAGCGCGCTGCGGCGCAACGCGCTGGAGCTGGTCGAACGCCAGGTCTCGCACATCCAGAAGGAAACCATGGCGCTGTTGCCGCTGCTCGACGACCTGCTCGAGGAAGCGGATGATCGCGAGTTGGCGTTTGCCTACGCCGCAACCTGAAGACCGAGAGGGGATGTCCATGCCGCAAGTCGCTGCCGCCGAACAAGCACTCACCATCCGCCCGTTGTCGGCTGACGACCTCACCGCCGTGGTCGCCATCGACGCCGCCATCGAAGGGCACTGGCGCCGCAACTACGTCGAGCGACGACTGGCCACGGCCCTGCGCGAACCGGCGCTGCACGCGCAGTTCGCGGCCTGCGACGCCAAGGGTGTGGCCGGCTACATCCTGGGGCGGGTGCTCGAGGGCGAGTTCGGGCGCACCGAGCCGGCGCTGCGGCTGGAGATGATCGGCATGCGCGCCGATGCGCGCGGCCAGCATGGCGGCCGGCGGATGTTCCAGGCGCTTGCCGATTGGGCGCGCCGTCACGGCATCCGGGACATTCGCACATCGGCGCTCTGGCGCGACGTGCAGATGCTGCACTGGCTGGACACCATGGGCTTCCGGCTGGCGGCCCGGTTCTTCCTGGACGCGGCGATCGATGAAGTCGCGCGCCCGGAAGGCGACGAGGCGGCACTCACGGTGCCGGCCGGGCACGGCCCGGGCAACGAGGTGAATTTCGGGGAGGGCACGGCTAACGACAACGAACGGCTGGCGCTCGATCAACCCGAGGTGCGCCCCATGGTGCCGGCGGACCTGCGCGAGATCGTGCGCATCGACCGCGCGATCATCGGCACCGACCGCAGCGGCTACATCTCCGCGCGGCTGGCCGAAGCCATGGGTGATTCGCCGATCCGGGTATCGCTGGCGGCACGCCTGGACGGCGCCATCGTCGGCTTTGTGATGGCCCGCGCCGACCTGGGCGACTTCGGCCGCGCCGAACCGGTGGCGGTCATCGACACCATCGGCATCGATCCGGAGTACCAGCACGGCCATGTCGGAAGCGCGCTGCTCAGGCAGTTGTTCACCAACCTCGAGGCGCTGCAGGTGGAGCGGGTGGAGACGCTGGTGGGCGCCAACGACGTGGCGCTGCTGGGATTCTTCCAGCACGCCGGCCTGATGCCGTCGCAACGCCTGGCCTTCGTGCGGCGGCTCGATACGCCCTGATCGTGCGCGAGCGGCCTGTCGCCCTGTCGCAGGCTCGGGTTTAACCTATTTGATGCAGCCGGCGCAGCGATGACACTGATGCGGCTTGCGCCTGTGGCGCGCCTGACTTGAACCTAACGGAAGCGACATCATGAGCCTGAAAAAACAATTGATCGGCATCACCCTGGCCGCCGTCCTCGGTACCCCCGCATGGGCGGCTGACCCCGTCAAGATCGGGCTGGTGCTACCGATGTCGGGGCCGTTCGCGGCTTATGGCAAGCAGATCGAACACGGCGTGAAGCTCTATCTGACAGTCAATGGCGACACCTTCGCCGGACGCAAGGTCGAACTCATCGTGAAGGACGACAGCCCGGGCACGTCGGGCGACGTGAGCAAGCGCCTGGCGCAGGAGCTGATCGTCAAGGACAAGGTCGACATCCTGGCCGGCTTCGGCCTGACGCCTTCGGCTTTCGCGGTGGCGCCGCTGGCCACCGAAGCGAAGAAGCCGATGATCGTGATGAACGCCGCGACCTCCTCGGTCACAACCAAGTCGCCTTACATCGTTCGCACCTCGATGACCTTGCCGCAGAACTCCGCGCCGATCGCCACTTGGGCGGCCAAGAACAATATCAAGAACGTCTTCACTCTGGTCGCCGACTACGGTCCCGGCCAGGACGCCGAAGGCCAGTTCAAGAAGACCTTCACCGCGGCGGGCGGGAAGATCGTGGGCGAGGTGCGGGCGCCGGTGATGAACCCCGACTTCGCGCCTTACCTGCAGAAGATCAAGGACACCAAGCCCGACGCGGTCTTCATCTTTCTGCCGCCCGGCGCCGAGACCATCGCGTTCATGAAGGGCTTCACCGAGCGCGGTCTGGGGCAGGCCGGCATCAAGCTGATCTCGACCGGCGACCTGCCCGATGAGGACATCCTGGACGCCATCGGCGACGCGGCGCTCGGACTGGTCACCGCGTTCCATTACTCGGAGGCGCACAACTCGCCCGAGAACAAGGCCTATACCGCCGCCTATTACAAGGCCTATCCGAAAGACCGGCCGAACTTCATGTCGGTGGGCGGTTATGACGGCATGCACCTGATCGCCGAAGTCCTGAAGAAGACCAACGGCAACACCGATGCCGAGAAGTTCGTCGAAGCGGCCAAAGGCATGAAGTGGGTCAGCCCGCGCGGGCCGATCAGCATCGATCCGGCCACCCGCGACATCGTCCAGACGGTCTACATCCGCAAGACCGAACGGGTCGCCGGCAAGCTGCAGAACGTCGAATTCGACCAGATCCCCGACTTCAAGGATCCGGGCAAGCAATAAGGCGCCCGCGCCCGGCCGCCAGATCCAGCGCGACCGGCCGCGCCGGCACCCAACGCATCCATGACGGTTCTCTTCGACGGCATCGCCTCGGGCGTCCTGCTGTTCCTGATCAGCGTCGGCCTGTCGGTCACGCTGGGGTTGATGAATTTCGTCAACCTCGCGCACGGGGCGTTCGCGATGCTGGGCGGCTATGTCTGCGTCGTCATGCTGAACCGCTTCGGCATTCCCTTCCTGGCGGCCCTGCCGATCGTGGTGGTGGTGTCGGCGCTGGCCGGGGTTGTGCTGGAGCGAACGCTCTACCGGCGCCTCTACGGGGCCTCGCCTCTGGACCAGGTGCTGTTTTCGATTGGGCTGGTCTTCGTGTCGATCTCCACCGCCCACTATTTCTTTGGCGCCCAGCAGCAGCCGCTGCAACTGCCGGCGATGCTGTCCGGGCAGTTTCATCTGCCCGGCGTCGACGTGGGTGTCTACCGCCTGTTCCTCATCGTGGTGGGCCTGGCACTGGCCCTGGGCCTGCAGTGGATGGTCGCCGGGACGCAATTCGGCGCCAGGCTGCGCGCTTCGGTGGACAATCCGAGGGCCGCGCGCGGCCTGGGAATCGATGTCGACCGCGTGTTCGTGGCCACCTTCGCGCTCGGCTCGGCCCTGGCCGGCCTGGGCGGCGCGCTCGGTGTCGAGATGCTGGGCATGGACCCGGGGTTTCCGATCAAGTACATCGCCTACTTCCTGATCGTGGTCGCGGTGGGCGGGATCGGCAACATCAAGGGCTCGCTGTATGCGTCGCTGCTCCTGGGAATCTGCGATGTCGCGGGCAAGTACTACGTGCCGCAGGTCGGCGCGTTCGTGATCTACGCGGTGATGGTGATCACGCTGGTGTTCCGGCCGCAGGGCCTGTTCGGCCGCACGGCGGCGAAATAGGCCTGGCCATGGATTCACCTTCCGGCGGACGATTCGAAGCGGGGCCGCTGCGTGCCGCGTCGCAATGGCGCTGGAGCGAGTTCGCGTTCTGGCTCATTCCGGTCGTCGTCTATTTCGTGTTCCCGGACGACCTCGCGCTGCTGTCGCAGATCGCGATCACCGCGCTGTTCGTGATTTCGCTGGACCTGATCCTGGGCTACGCGGGCATCGTGTCGCTGGGACACGCCGCCTTCTTCGGCATCGGCGCCTATGCGGCCGGCTTGCTGGCCAAGTACGGCTGGGGCGACCCGCTGCTGGGACTGGCCTGCGCCGCACTGGTGGCGGCGATGGTGGGTTTCGTCACCAGTTTCCTGGTGCTGCGCGGCGCCGACCTGACGCGGCTCATGGTCACGCTGGGCGTGGCGTTCATGCTGTACGAACTGGCCAACAAGCTCACCGGCTTCACCGGCGGCCTGGACGGACTGCAGGGCATCGAAATGACGCCGCTGTTCGGCCGCTTTGCATTCGACATGTTGGGCAAGACGGCGTACATCTACAGCGTCGGCGTCCTGTTCCTGCTGTTCTGGGTCGCGCGCCACATCGTCCATTCGCCGTTCGGGTTGTCGCTGCGGGGCATCCACCAGAACGCCTACCGCATGCCGGCGCTGGGCACGCCGGTCAACGCGCGACTGGTCGCGGTCTACACGATTGGCGCGGCATATGCCGGTGTTGCCGGCGCACTGCTCACCCAGACCACCCAGTTCGTGTCGATCGACGTGTTGAGCTTCTCGCGCTCGGCCGGGCTGTTGCTGATTCTCGTGCTCGGAGGGGCGGGCTGCCTGTATGGCGGCATGCTGGGCGCCATCGCCTTCATGACCGCGCAGCACTTCCTGTCGGACCTGAATCCGCAGTATTGGCAGTTCTGGCTTGGGCTGCTGCTGATCTTCGTCGTGCTGTTCGCGCGCGAAGGCATCATGGGTGCCTTGCGGGCGCTGGCCGCGCGGCTGCCCGGAGGCGCACCTTGAGCTACGTCCTGCAGACGCGCAACCTGTTCAAGAAGTTCGGCGGGTTCGTCGCCACCAACGAGGTCAACCTCAACGTCGCCGCCGGCGCGCGCCACGCGCTGATCGGCCCGAACGGCGCCGGCAAGACCACCCTCATCAATCTGTTGACCGGGTTCCTCGAGCCCACTTCGGGTTCGGTGATCCTGCGGGGCCAGGACGTCACGCATCGATCGCAGCACCAGCGCGTCAAGCTGGGCCTGGCGCGCACGTTCCAGATCAACCGGCTGTTTGCCGACATGACGGTACTCGAATCCGTCACCCTGGCGGTGTGCGAGCAGCGCGGCATCGGTGCCAGTTTCTGGCGCCCGGTCGCGGCCCACAGTGAAGCCATCGACGATGCCGCCGCGCTGCTGACTCAATTGCGATTGCTCGACGCCGCCCACATCCCGACGCGCGACCTGGCCTATGGCAAGCAGCGCCTGGTCGAGATCGCCCTGGCGCTCGCCGCGCGGCCGAGCGTGCTGCTGCTCGACGAGCCCGCCGCCGGGGTGCCGACCGGCGAAAGCCGCGAACTGCTGGAGACCATTTCGCAATTGCCCGCCGAGATGTCGATCGTTCTCATCGAACACGACATGGACCTGGTGTTTCGTTTTGCCGACCGGATCTCGGTGCTGGTCGGCGGCTCCATGCTGGCCGAGGACGTGCCCGAGGCGATCGCCGCCGATCCGAGGGTGCAGGAGGTCTATCTGGGCGAGGCAAGCCATGTCTGAATTGCTCGAGCTGGAAGGCGTGCGGGCTGGCTATGGCGACGCCACGGTGCTGGAGGACATTTCGTTCAGCCTGCGTGCGGGCGGCAGCCTGGCGCTGCTTGGGCGCAACGGAATGGGCAAGACCACTTTGCTGGCCACGCTGATGGGCGCGACACGGCAGACGCGCGGCACAATCCGCTTCGACGGACGGAACCTGGGCATAGTGTCCAGCCATCGACGCGCGCACGCCGGGCTGGGCTGGGTGCCGCAGGAGCGCGACATCTTCGCCTCGCTGACCACGGAGGAGAACCTCAAGGTGGTGGCGCGCCCGGGTCCCTGGGACCTGAAGCGCGTCTATGCGACTTTCCCGCGGCTGGCCGAACGCAGCGCCAACATGGGCAACCAGTTGTCGGGGGGCGAGCAACAGATGCTCGCCATCGGCCGCGCGCTGATGCTCAACCCGAAGATGCTGCTGCTGGACGAGCCGCTGGAGGGACTGGCGCCGTTGATCGTCAAGGAGCTGCTGGCGATCATCGAGCGAATGGTGCGCGGGGGGGGCATGACATTTATCCTGGTCGAACAACATGCCCACCAGATTCTCCCGATCACCCAGGAGGCGATCGTGCTCGAACGGGGACGCGTCGTGCACCACGGGCCCAGCGCCGTGCTGGCCGCCGACCCCAGCGTGCTGAACCGCTGGCTGGGTGTTTCGGCGCAACCGATGCGATAGCTGCGCATGCCGGCCGCTCGCGCGCATGCGGTCCGGTATTTCTGGCGTCCGTCTCGTGCTGGGCGCATGATGAGTCAAGCATTCCATTCGACCCAAAAGCACTACCAGTAATGGAAGTCACCGATGAGAAGACAAAGACACCGGCAAGTCGTCTACATGGAAGTCGCAGCCTTCTGCTTGATCATCTTTGTTTCCTGGAGTAATGAATTATTCAATTTATCCAGCTTCTTCTTTGGTGGAGACTATTCTTCCAATTGGCATGAAGCCCTGTTTGAATCCTGCGTCACGATACTCGTTGCTATTCCAACTATTTATTTGACTTGGAAGATTTTAAAACGTCTTCATCATTTGGAAGATTTTCTAAAGATTTGTGCTTGGTGTAGAAAAATAGATAGTCATGGTCAATGGTATAGCTTGGAGGAGTATTTTAAAAGAGAACATAAAACAAGAACAACTCATGGGCTTTGTCCAACTTGTTCGGAAAAAGTGAAGAATGAAAAATGAAGAATAGCTTGTTTCAGCGCCGTCCAGGGTCGGAAGCACCCGGACGATTTGGCAACCTGAAAGACACCTGCCGATTCATCGCCGGGATTGAGCTATAAAGCACATTGATGCCGCGAGGCGCCAAAAGAAGGGGAGGCAATGAGTTCCTACGTTGATTCCGTATTGGCCGAGGGTGAAAGAATCGTCCATCGCGCCGCCATCTCTCGCTGGAAGTTTTTTCTTTCTTACCTCGTCGGCAGTCTTTTCCTGCTAACTGCGGTCGGCGCTTACGTTGCCACAGAAAACCACGCCGGCGAGTCACTTGCAATGGTTGCGGTGCCGCTGGTTTTAGGCATCGCTTTGATTCTCTCCGCGGTCATCCGGCGTCAGACCACTGAACTGGTTCTGACCGACAGGCGCATCATCACCAAGCGCGGACTCATATCCCGCAACACGGTTGAGATGAACCTCAACAAGGTGGAGAGCGTGCACGTTGACCAGAGCCTGATGGGCCGAATTTTTAACTACGGTGACATCACTGTCGTCGGTACGGGCTCCTCACTGGAGCCGCTACTCGGAATCTCCAGTCCTCTTGAGTTACGCAAGAAGATCGGCTCTATTGCGCAGGTTGTCGCCCCGAAGGGTACTTAACTTGTCGGTGAACACCCCGGCAATCCGGGAGGCGGGAGTCGACGAGGGAACGCGTGACGGCGCTGGGCGCTATGGACACGCGCCAATGCGTAACGTGCTGATCAACGCGCTACTTGCGTTCGACAATCAGAATCTGACAGTCGCTCGTGCCAACATTCTCGAATGAATGGGAGGGTATGGGAGCCTGCAAGACGACAGATCCCGCCGCCCGCTGACCGCGACCCAGTTTCCCTACCGCTCAGAAATTGGGATTTCCCTAGGATTTCCCGGCGTTTCTGGGATAGGGTCACCAGGACTGCGGCGGGTCGATGGCGGGTCGTCACAGATCAGAGAGCGGTCGCCGAAAGTGCTTGGTTCTCGTTCTTACGCGAGACGCGCCGTCCGAACCGCAAGTCGAAGATGGGTGATGCACCGAGGAAGCTGGGCAGTGGCCAGGATCATGATCATGGCCCCGCCGCTCCCGATGCCGGACTGGTTGATCAGGCC
>JAAOZX010000456.1 GCA_012274225.1 Comamonadaceae bacterium
CCCCAACTGATTTAAGAGAAGTTGCGTCTCGTCAGAAGATTCGCTCGATTCTGTCTCGCACATGCCACGGTGATTTCACCGCGTTCGGCGAGAATAGCTCTCGCTTCATCAGGAAGCACGCAATCGAACAATAAGCGCTAAAAATCGCGCCCTCGCAGCCCCGCTCGCAAGATCGGGGCTGTTTTCTTTGCGCATCGCGAACCTCCTGCGCAAGCGCGCGTCCAAGCAGCATCAGGGATTGGCTCTCGATGAAGGATCTGGATCACGTCTTCGGCGCGCTGGCCAGCTCGGCTTTCCGGCGCCGCTTCAAGCTGTCGCCGGCGGAGGCGTCTTATCTGCGCGGCAAGGGCCTTGACACTGTGATGGACCACGCGCGCGACCTGATCGAGCGCCGCCTGGCGCCCGCGGCGCCGCGCAACGACGGCCGGCAGACCCCCTGGCGCGGCCATCCGGTTTTCGTGGCGCAACACGCCACCGCCTGCTGCTGCCGCTGTTGCCTGGAGAAGTGGCACGACATTCCGCGCGGCCGGGAGCTCAACACCGAAGAACGTGCGCACGTACTGCGCGCACTGCGCCGCTGGTTGCGGGCCGCTGCCTCAGCCTAGAACCGGCTGGTCGGGCAGTTCGTTGGGATTGGCCTCGCCGCGGGCCAGCGGGAAGTGTTCCACCAGCAGCGCCGTGACTTCCTCCAGCGCCTGGGTCAGGCCGTCCTCGAACCGGTCGTCGCGAAAGGCCGAGCCCATGCGCGCCACGATGGCCTGCCATTCGCCCGGCGTCACCCGGGCGGCCAGGCCGCGGTCGGCGACGATCTCGATCGCGTTCTCGGCCAGCAGCAGGTAAATCAGCACGCCGTTGTTCGCTTCGGTGTCCCACACCCTCAACTTGCCGAAGACGGCCACGGCGCGCTCGCGCGGGGTGGCATCGCGCCACAGGTAGCTCATGGGCAAGCCGGCTTCGACGTACAGGCGGATTTCGCCGGTGTGGCGCTGCTCGCTGGCAGTCACCCGGCGGCCCAGCCGCTCGACCAGCTCCGGTGGAATCGCCTTGCGCGCGTCGTACTCGTCCAGCCAGCGGTGCCGCAGGATTCGCGCGAGGGTGCTCGTGAACGAACGGGTCCGGGCCATCACCAATCCCCCGATGCGCCGCCGCCGCCAAAGTCGCCACCGCCGCCGGAGCTGAAGCCGCCGCCGCCGCCACCGCCACCACTGCTCCAGCCGCCGCCTCCACCACCGATCCACGGCCCGCCGCCCCAGCCGCCCCGGCGCGCCGTCCCCAGTCCGGGTCCGCCGCCGGACATGAACGAGAACAGCAGCCCGGCGATGGCCGCGATCGCCGCGACGACGATGCTCGACGTGATCGCCAGCGCGACCGCGCCCACACCGGCGCCGGTCACCAGCGAACCGAACTTGCGCCCGAGCATGCCGCGCAGGATGCCGCCGACGATGGGCACGGCGAAGAAAAGGAAAATCGCCAGGTGCATCCAGTCGAAGCCGCCCTCGCCGTCGCGGCCGGACGTGGGCTGTTTCGGCGCCGGCAGGGCCTCGCCGTTGATGCGGGCGATCAGCTGGTCGGTCGCCGTCTGCAGGCCGCCGGCAAAATCGCCCTTGCGGAAATTCGGCGTGATGGCCTCATCGATTATCTGCTTGGCGGCCAGGTCGGGAATGGCGCCTTCCAGCGTCTTGGCCACCTCGATTCGAACCTTGCGATCGTTCTTGGCCACCACAACCAGCACGCCGTCGCCCACGCCCTTTCGGCCGATCTTCCAGGCATTGCCGACGCGGTTGGCATAGCTGTCGATATCCTCCGGCTGCGTGGTGGGAACCATCAGCACCGCGAGCTGCGTGCCCTTGGCCTGCTCGAGCGCGGCCAGCTTATCCTCCAGTCCCTTGAGCTGGATCGGGTCGAGGGTGCCGGTTTGATCGATGACCCGGGCCGTCAACGGCGGAACCGGCAGCACGCCCTGGGCCCAGCCTGCAATGGCGGCCAGCAGCAGCAAGGCCGCGAGCCAGCGTGACAGGATCGGGGCCGCGTGCATGGATGAGGTCTGGTCGGTTCCGGCGGGACGGTCCAGTCGGGCCGCCCCAGTCCGTCACTTCTTGTTGAAGTCCACCGAGGGCGGAACCGAGATCTGCGCCTCGTTCTGCACCGTGAAGCTCGGCTTGGGCGGGTAGTGAAACACCATCGCCGTCAGATTGGTCGGGAAGCTGCGCGCCAGCACGTTGTACTCCTGTACCGTCTGGATGTAGCGGTTGCGCGCCACCGTGATCCGGTTCTCGGTACCTTCGAGCTGCACCCGCAGGTCGCGGAACGACTGGTTGGCTTTAAGGTCGGGATAGCGTTCCGATACGGCCATCAGCCGGCTGAGCGCACCCGACAGTTCGCCCTGGACCTGCTGGAACTTGGCGAAGGCTTCGGGGTTGTTCAGGGTTTCCGGTGTCACCTGGATCGAGGTCGCCTTGGCGCGCGCTTCGATCACCTTGGTCAGCGTCTCCTGCTCGAAATTGGCCTCGCCCTTGACGGTGGCCACCAGGTTGGGCACCAGGTCGGCGCGGCGCTGGTATTGGTTGAGAACCTCGCTCCAGGCCGACTTGGTCTGCTCATCCAGTCGCTGGAAATCGTTGTAGCCGCAGCCGGTGAGCGACAGGGCGACCAGCATCATGAGGAACCAGCGTTTCATGTTCTTTTTCCTTGGAATGGGAGGGCAACGGTAGCATAGATGAGACTGCTGCCCGGCCGTTTCAAGTCCGGGAATGCAGGCAAAATCGCCCTCAGCTTCATGAGAAAGACCAAACTCCAGGCGGCCAATCTCGAGGGCGATGCCGACGATGTCGAGGCCGCGTTCTACGAGGCGCTGCAGACCGCCGACATCGAAAAGCTGATGACCTGCTGGGCCGACGAGGACGAGATCGTCTGCATCCACCCCGGCGGCCCACGCGTGGTCGGCGCCGTCGCGATCCGCGCCACCTTCGAGGCGATGTTCGCCAACGGCAGCATCCGCGCCTGGCCGGAACGCGCCCGCAAGACCCAGGCTGTCGCCAGCGCCGTGCACAACGTGCTGGAGCGCATCGAGGTGCCGGGCCCGACCGGCCCGTCGCAGGCCTGGGTCATCGCCACCAACGTCTATCACCGGACCGCGCAGGGCTGGCGCATGGTGGCGCATCACGCGAGCCCGGGCACCCAGAGCGATATCCAGGAGGTCTCGGACGGTCCGCAGGTGCTGCATTGAAATACGCCGCCCCCTGGTGGTTGCCCGGCGGCAACCTGCAGACCATCTGGCCCGCGCTGTTCGCGCGCCGCGGGTTCGGGCCGCGGCCGCGTTTCCGGCGCGAGCGCTGGACCACGCCCGACGGCGACTTCGTCGACCTGGACTGGCTCGAAGACGCCGGTGCTGCGAGCGGCGACGCGCGGCCGCTGCTGGTGCTGTTCCACGGCCTGGAGGGTTCCTCACGCAGTCACTATGCCCAGGCTTTCGCCGATTTCGCCCGCGAGCACGGCCTGGCGTTCGTGGTGCCGCATTTCCGCGGCTGCACCGGTGAAATCAATCCCGGGCCACGCGCCTATCACTCGGGCGACCACGAGGAGATCGGCTGGATCGTGGCCCGCCTGCGCGAGCGCCAGCACGCCCCGCTGATGGCCGTTGGCGTGTCGCTGGGCGGCAATGCCTTGCTGCGCTGGGCCGGCGAACAGGGGCCCCGGGCGGCGCGGTGGGCCAACGCTGTCGCTGCGGTGTCCTCGCCGCTGGACCTGGCAGCCGGCTCGCAGGCGATCGGCCGCGGTTTCAACCGCTGGTCCTACACCCGGATGTTCCTGCGCAGCATGAAGCCCAAGGCCCTGCGCAAGCTGGCGCAGCACCCGGGCCTGTTCGACGGCACGCGGCTGCGGCTGGCGCGCGACCTCTATCAGTTCGACGACATCTTCACGGCGCCGGTGCACGGCTTTCGCGACGCCGACGACTATTACGCGCGGGCTTCGGCCAAGCCCTGGCTGCACCGCATCCGCATCCCCGCGCTGGTGCTCAATGCCTTGAACGATCCGTTCGTTCCCGCCGCCAGCCTGCCGCGTGCGCACGAGGCCGGACCGTGCGTCACCTTGTGGCAGCCGCGCGAAGGCGGGCACGCGGGTTTTCCGGCCGGCGCGCTGCCCGGCCATGTGCGCAAGATGCCCGATGAAGTGGGGCGCTGGCTGCTCCGGGCGGCGGGGCTGCCGGAACCGGTGCCTACGGCGCAGCCTTCTTGACGGCGGGCACAGCCGGTGCGGGCGCCAGCGCCACGGCCCGGGAGGCGGGGGCCGCGGGTGCCACTGCCGCGGATGCCGCGGCCGCGGGTGCTGAAGCGGCCGCCGCCGCTCCCGCAGCGGCGCTACCGCCCGGCGGCCAATCCACGTCGGCCGCATTGCGCTGTTTTCCGATTGGCGTGGTGGCCTGGCCTTTGCGCACGGCCGCCATGTCTTCTTCGCTCGGATACAGGCCCTTGAGCCAGTAGTCGAAGGCGCGCCGGGCGATCGGCGCGGCGTTCGACGCGCCGAACCCGGCGTTCTCGACCACCATTGCCAGCGCGATCTGGGGTTCTTCGGCCGGCGCATAGGCGATGAACAGGGCGTGGTCGCGGTGCCGCTCGTCGGTGTGCGCAGCGCTGTACTTCTCGCCCTGCTTGATGGTGAACACCTGCGCCGTGCCGGTCTTGCCGCCGCTGGTATAGGGGGCGCCCAGGAAGGCGCGGGCCGATGTGCCCTCGATGTTCACTCCCACCATCGCCTTGCGCACCACCGCGACGTTCTCGGGCTTGGCGATGTACGGATCGGCCGGTTGCGGGGCGATGCGGGTGGACTTTCCGGTCTCGATGTCAACCACCTCGCTGACCAGATGCGGCTTCATCCGCATCCCGTTGTTGGCCAGCGTGGCCACGGCATTGGCCATCTGCAGCATGGTGAAGTTGTTGTAGCCCTGACCGATGCCCAGCGAGATGGTTTCGCCGGCGTACCATTTCTGCTGTTCCGGCTTGCGGTAGGCATTGCGCTTCCATTGGGTGGAGGGCAGCAGCCCGCGCGATTCGCCGGCGATGTCGATGCCGGTCAGCTCGCCGAAGCCGAAGTGCTTCATCTGGTCGTGGATGGTGTCCACACCCAGGTCGTTGGCCAGCATGTAGTAGTAGGTGTCGCAGGACTGCACGATCGACTTGTACATGTCGACCGAGCCGTGGCCGCCTTCCTTGTCGTCGCGGAACTTGTGGTTGCCGAACCAGAAATAGCCCGGGTCGTGGATCGTCTGCTGCGGCGTGCGCTTGCCCGTCTCCAGCCCGGCCATCGCCATGAACGGCTTGTAGGTCGAGCCGGGCGGGTAGGTTCCGCGCAGTGCCCGGTTCAGCAGTGGCTTGTCGATCGATTCGTTCAGGGCCTGCCAGTTCTCCGTGTCGATGCCGTCCACGAACAGGTTGGGATCGAAGGTGGGCTTGCTGACGAAAGCCAGCACCTCGCCGCTCTTGGGGTCCAGGGCCACCAGCGCGCCGCGCCGGTCGCCGTACAGGTCCTCGATCAGCTTCTGCAGCTTGATGTCCAGCGCCAGCTTCACCGTGTTGCCCGGCGTCGAGGGGCTGCTGGCGAGCTTGCGCACCGCGTGGCCGCCGGCGGAAGTCTCGACCTGCTCCACGCCCGTCGTGCCGTGCAGCTGCTTCTCGTAGGCCTGCTCGACGCCCAGCTTGCCGATGTATTCGGTGCCGCGGTAGTTGGCCTGTTCCTCGTCCTCCCAGTCGTCCATCGCCTGCTTCTCGGCCTGGTTGATGCGGCCGATGTAGCCGATCACGTGGCTGGCCAGCTCGCCCCAGGGATAGTTGCGGAACAGCCGCGCCTTGATGTCCACGCCCGGGAACCGATAGCGCCGCGCCGCGAAGCGGGCCACTTCCTCGTCGGTCAGCTTGGTGCGCAGCGGCAGCGACTCGAAGCTCTTGGACTCTTCGAGCAGCTTCTTGAAGCGGCGCCGGTCGCGCGGCAGGATCTCGATCACCTGCGCCAGCTCGTCGATGGTCTGCTCCAGGCTGGCGGCGGTGAGGCGAGCCGGCGTGACTTCCAGCGTGTAGGCCGAGTAGTTGCTGGCCAGCACGATGCCGTTGCGATCGAGAATCAAGCCGCGGTTGGGCACGACCGGAACGATGGTGGTGCGGTTGTTTTCGGCCTGCTCGGCCAGATCCTCGTGGCGGTAGACCTGCAGGTAGACCAGCCGGCTCACCAGCAGCAGGAACGCCACCAGCACCACGATGCTGGCCACCAGCACCCGCATTCGAAAGCGCGAGAGATCGGCTTCGACATTGCGCAGCTCGGTCATAAGGGCCGGTTTTCGTCCGGGTCGGGGGCACGGCGCTGCGGCGCCAGCAGCAGCACGCTGACCACCGGCCACAGCAGCGCTTCGATCACCGGGGCGAGCAGGATGGTGAAGCCCGGGAACACGTCGCCGGCCAGCATGCGCACGGCGACCTCGATCGCCTGGGCGGCCACGAACAGCGGCAGCACTTGCAGCGCCTGTGACGGCACGCTGAACCAGAGCAGCCGCCGGTGGATGGTGATCGCGAGATAGCTGAGCGCGGTGTAGGCCAGGGCGTGCTGGCCGAGCAGCCCGGCCTGTTGCACGTCCATCACCAGCCCGAAGGCGAAGGCAACGCCGATGCCCACCCGCAGCGGCTGGTGCACGCTCCAGAACACCACCACCAGGGCCACCAGGTCGGGCATCCACGGCGTGCGGCCCAGCGGCAGCATGTTCACCAGCAGCGCCAGCAGCAGGCTGGACCAGATGAAGACGGGATTGGCCGGCAGCAGCAGTTGCTGGCCCGGACGCATGATCATTTGCGCTGCCCCTTCCTGGCGGGCGCCGGCGGCTCATCCGCCGGCCGCGCCGGAATCTGCGCGGCCGTGGCGCTCAGCACCATCACATGGCGGGCCCCGCCGACCAGGGCCTGCGGGGCACACAAGATGCGCGCGAAACCGGATTCGGCCTTGCGCTCGACTTTCTCGACCTTCGCGACCGGCAAGCCGGGCGGATAGATGCCGTCCACGCCGCTGGTGGTGAGCAGGTCGCCGATCTGCACGTCCGCATTGCCGGCCATGAAGCGCAGCTCGAGCAGGGCGCCGTGCGCCGACGGATCGCCATAGGCCACGCTGCGCGCGCCGGTGCGCACGTTCATCACGGGAATCGCCTGCTCGCGGTCGATCACCAGGGTGACCTCGCTGATCAGCGGAAGCACGCGCGTCACCTGGCCCAGCACGCCGGATTCGTCGATCACCGGCGAACCCGCTTCGATGCCCTGGGCCAGGCCGCGGTCGATGATCACCTTGCGCGAATAGGGGTCGGCGGCGTCGTACAGCACTTCGGCCGGCTGCGCGACGGTGGTGAGGCGATCGCGCAGCTGCAGCAGCTTGCGCAACCGGTCGTTCTCCAGGGTCAGCTGCTCGACCTGGCTGGCCCGCAGCGCCTGTTGCGCCAGCTTGCTGCGGGCCTGCGCCTCGGAGGCCTGCGCGCTGCGCAGCGACTCGAAATACCCGCCGGCCATCCGCACCGCGAGGATCGGCCGCATGGCGACCCATTGCAGCGGATAAAGAACGGTGCCCACAGCCGCGCGCAGGGGCTGGGCGATCCGGAACCGGGTGTCGGCGACCATCAGGAACAGGGCCAGCGCGCTGCACACCATGAGCTTGGAGACTGCCGACGGGCCCTGTTTGAAAAAAGGCGGCGGGCTGCGGTCGAGGGTACCTAACGGCATGGCGAATTGTGCCCCTTGCCCTGCGGAAACGCCCCTACTCGCTGGTGAAGATCGACCCCAGGCGCTCCATCCGCTCCAGCGCGATACCGCAGCCGCGCACCACGCAGGTCAGCGGGTCTTCGGCAACCAGCACCGGCAAGCCGGTTTCCTCGGCCAGCAGGCGGTCGAGGTCGCGCAGCAGGGCGCCGCCACCGGTCAGCATCATGCCGCGCTCGGCGATGTCGGCGCCCAGCTCGGGCGGGGTGCTCTCCAGCGCGTTCTTGACCGCCGATACGATGTTGTTCAGAGGATCGGTGAGCGCTTCCAGGATTTCATTGGAAGAGATGGTGAAGGAACGGGGCACGCCTTCGGAAAGGTTGCGCCCCTTGACCTCGATTTCCCGCACTTCGCTGCCCGGGAAAGCCGATCCGATGGTCTTCTTGATCGCTTCGGCGGTGGGCTCGCCGATGAGCATGCCGTAGTTGCGGCGGATGTAGCTGATGATGGCTTCGTCGAACTTGTCGCCACCCACCCGCACGCTGCCCTTGTAGACCATGCCGCCCAGCGAGATCACGCCGACCTCCGTGGTGCCGCCGCCGATGTCGACCACCATCGAGCCGGAGGCCTCCGACACCGGCAGGCCGGCGCCGATCGCAGCCGCCATCGGCTCCTCGATCAGGTACACCTCGCTGGCGCCGGCGCCAAGCGCCGATTCGCGGATGGCGCGGCGCTCGACCTGGGTCGAGCCGCAGGGCACGCAAATGATGATGCGCGGGCTGGGCTTGAAGATGCCGCGCGGATGGACCATCTTGATGAACTGCTTGAGCATCTGCTCGGTGACGGTGAAGTCGGCGATCACCCCGTCCTTCATCGGCCGGATGGCTTCGATATTTCCTGGCACCTTGCCCAGCATCGCCTTGGCTTCGCGGCCCACCGCCTGGATGGTCTTCTTGCCCTGAGGCCCGCCTTCGTGGCGAATCGCCACCACCGACGGTTCGTCGAGCACGATGCCCTTGTCGCGCACGAAAATCAGGGTGTTGGCCGTGCCCAGGTCAATGGCCAGGTCGGTCGAAAAATACCGACGGAACGATCCGAACATCAGCAAGTCCTCTCGCAGGCGATGCGGCAGGCCCATCTGCCGTCGCCATGTCTGTCATTTTTTGGGGCCCAATGCCCCTCCAATCCCTGCAAGTGCCGGTGGGTAGGCGGGTGTTGCACTAAAGGCGGGATAATACCCGATCCCCTGTGATTCGCCGCCCGGCCCCGGGCCGAAATTTCGCGTTTACACCTGTATCGCAGAGCTCTTTCCTGCCATGGCATTGACCCCCCACGACATCGACCGCATCGCCCACCTCGCCCGCCTGGAACTCAGTGCGGCCGAGGGCGAGCGGATGCTGACCCAGATCAACGGCTTTTTCGACATCGTCGAACAGATGCGGGCCGTGGACACCACCGGAGTCGAGCCGCTGCCGCACCCTATTGCCGCCATCCAGGACCTGGCCTTGCGGCTGCGCGAGGACGTGGCCAGCGAGCGGATCGACCGCAAAGCCAATCAGCGCAGCGCACCGGCGGTCGAAGCCGGCCTGTATCTGGTGCCGAGGGTGATCGAATGAGCGCAACGGCGAGGGGCCCCGCTTGCGGGGATCGACGCAGCGAAATCGATCGTCGCTGCCGACACCCGTGGTCTGGCGAGGGCTGCAAGGCTTCGGAGGCAGCCGAATGAGCGAGCTGCATGACCTGACCGTGGCCGAACTGGCCGCGAAGCTCACGGCACGCGAAGTTTCTGCAGTGGAGACGGCGCGGCACTTCCTGGCTCGCGGAGCGGCGCATGCTGCGCTCGGTGCCTACCTCGCGGTCGACGAGGAAGCCACGCTGGGCCAGGCCCGGGCTGCCGATGCGCGGCTGGAAACCGGCGAGCAGTCGCCGCTGCTGGGCGTGCCGATCGCGCACAAGGACATCTTCGTCACGCTGGACTTCCCCAGCACCGCCGGGTCGAAGATGCTGCAGGACTACCGCTCGCCGTTCGACGCCACGGTGGTATCACGGCTGGCCGCGGCCGGTGCCGTGACCCTGGGCAAGCTCAATTGCGACGAGTTCGCGATGGGCTCGTCCAACGAGAACTCCGCTTACCGGCCGGTGCGCAATCCCTGGGACACCTCGCGCGTGCCCGGCGGTTCTTCCGGCGGCAGCGCGGCGGCGGTGGCAGCCCGGCTGACCCCGGCGGCCACCGGCACCGACACCGGCGGCTCGATCCGGCAGCCGGCTTCCTTTTGCGGCGTGACGGGTATCAAGCCGACCTATGGCCGCGCCTCGCGCTACGGCATGATCGCCTTCGCCTCCAGCCTGGACCAGGCCGGTCCGATGGCGCGCGACGCCCAGGATTGCGCGCTGCTGCTGTCGGCCATGTGCGGCCCCGATCCCGATCGCGACTCGACCTCGCTGGACATGCCGGCCGAGGATTTCACCTGTTCGCTGGGCGATGCCATCGAAGGCATGCGCATCGGCATTCCGCGCGAGTTCTTCGGCGCGGGGTTGGCCGCCGATGTGCGCGCGGCCGTCGACGGCGCGCTGAAGGAATACCAGAAGCTCGGCGCGAAGCTGGTCGAAATCACCCTGCCGCGCACCGAGCTGTCGATTCCGGTTTACTACATCATCGCGCCGGCCGAGGCTTCGTCCAATCTCTCGCGCTTCGACGGGGTCAAGTTCGGCCATCGCGCGCGGCAGTACGGCGACCTCATGGACATGTACCAGAAGACCCGCGCCGAAGGCTTCGGCGACGAGGTCAAGCGCCGAATCATGATTGGCACCTACGTGCTGTCCCACGGCTATTACGACGCCTACTACCTGCAGGCGCAGAAAGTGCGGCGGATGATCGCGGCCGATTTCCAGCAGGCGTTCCGCGATTGCGACGTGATCGCCGGGCCGGTGGCGCCCACGGTGGCCTGGAAGATCGGCGAGCGGGCGGACGACCCGGTGGCGAACTACCTGGCCGACATCTTCACCCTGCCGGCGTCGCTGGCCGGTCTGCCCGGCATGAGCGTGCCCTGCGGTTTCGGCGCGGGCGGCATGCCGGTCGGCCTGCAATTGATCGGCAACTATTTTTCCGAGGCCCGGCTCCTCAATGCGGCGCACCGCTTCCAGCTGGCCACCGATTTCCATCTGCGCGTTCCGGCGGCGGGCGCGGCGGGAGGCGGCCCATGAACAAGTTGATCCAAGGGTACGAAGTGGTGATCGGCTTCGAGACCCACGCCCAGCTGTCGACCCATTCGAAGATCTTCAGCCGCGCTCCCACGGCGTTCGGCGCGGCGCCGAATACCCAGGCCGCGCCGGTGGACCTGGCCTTGCCCGGCACCCTGCCGGTGATGAACAAGGGCGCGGTGGAACGGGCGATCGAATTCGGCCTGGCGGTCAATGGGCACATTGCGCCGCGCAGCATCTTCGCGCGCAAGAACTACTTCTATCCCGACCTGCCCAAGGGCTACCAGATCAGCCAATACGAGATCCCGGTGGTGCAGGGCGGCGTCATCGAGTTCTACCTCGGCGAGGAAAAGCGCTCGGTGCGGCTGGTGCGCGCGCACCTCGAGGAGGACGCCGGAAAGTCGCTGCACGAGGATTTCGTCGGCCAGTCCGGCATCGACCTGAACCGCGCCGGCACGCCGCTGCTGGAGATCGTGACGGGGCCCGACATGCGTTCGTCGGACGAGGCCGTGGCCTATGCCAAGGAACTGCACAAAATCGTCACCTGGATCGGCATCTGCGACGGCAACATGCAGGAAGGGAGCTTCCGCGGCGACGCCAACGTCTCGGTGCGCAAGCCCGGCGCGGAGCTGGGCACCCGGCGCGAGATCAAGAACCTCAACAGCTTCAAGTTCATGCAGCAGGCGATCGACTACGAGATCCGCTGGCAGATCG
>JAAOZX010000457.1 GCA_012274225.1 Comamonadaceae bacterium
CGCATTCCTGTGCCAGTTGCGCCAGCAGCCGGAGGGTCTCGTCCGTGATCCGGTTCTTCGAGTAATCGAGATAGAACCCGGCGGCTTCGACGGCGAAGCGCTCGCCGCGCCCCGGATCCTCGGCAAAGAGCTGGCGCAGATGCACCTGGCGCATCGTCCGGGAATGCGCATCCAGCGCTTTCCAGGCCGGATGTTCGGTGAGGGCGCCGGGCGCGGGGAGATGGGTGGTGTCGCTGGTCATAGCCGGATCATGCCGCCAGCAGAGCGGTTTTTTCGGCGATCTTCGAAAGCAGGGTTTTCCACGACTTGGAGAAGGAGTCGGCCCCTTCGCGCTGCAGTTGCCGGGCCAGCGCATTGTCGTCTACCCCCGCGCGCCGGAACTCATGCAGCACCGCTTCGGCGGAACCGCCGTCGACCGGCATGGGCGCGCCGACCCGGCCGTGGTCGGCGAACGCCTTCAGCGTCTCCGCGGGAATGGTGTCGATCGTCTCGGGTGCGGCCAACGCTTCGACGTAGAGCGTGTCCGACGCGGCCGGGTCCTTGGTGCCGGTGCTGGCCCAGAGCAGCCGCTGCGGGTGCGCGCCGACTGCCGCCAGCTTCTGCCAGCGCGCCGAGGCCAGCAGGTCGCGGTACGCCTTGTAGGTGCGCAGCGCGATTGCGATGCCCAGGCGGTTGTGCAGCGGCGGCGCGACGCTATCCTTCACGGCGACGTCCCAGCGGCTGACGAAGAGCGACGCGACCGATCCGACTTTCGGGTCGAGTCCCGCGGCGACGCGCCGTTCGATGCCGCGCAAATAGGCGTCGGCGGCAGCCAGGTAGTCTTCGCGCGAGAACAGCAGCGTCACGTTGATCGGCACGCCGGCAAAGATCGATTCCTCGATTGCCGGGATGCCGGCGGGCGTGCCGGGAATCTTGATGAACAGGTTCGGCCGCGCGCCGGCCGCGTGCAGCTTCGCGGCGGCCTGAACGGTGCTGGCCGTGTCGTCGGCCAGCAAGGGCGACACCTCGAGCGAGACCCAGCCGTCGGCGCCGCCGGTGGCATCGTGTACCGGGCGAAACAGGTCGGCGGCCTGCTGCAGGTCCTGCAGCGCCAGCGCGAAGAAGAGGTCCTCGCCCGACCGGCCCTGCTGCTGCAGGGCGCGGATGCCGTCGTCGTAGAAGCGGCCGCTGCCGATCGCCTTCTCGAAGATCGTCGGGTTCGAGGTCAGCCCCGTCACCGAAAATTCGGCGATGTAGCGCGCCAGCACGCCGTTGGCGAGGATCTCGCGGCTGATGTTGTCGAGCCAGAGACTCTGGCCCAGATTGTGCAGATCGCGGGTGTTGGTATTCATGATTTCTCCTGGAACGTCGCGCCGGCGCCGGCCCGCGAGGCCAGCAGTTTCGCCACGTCGAAAGCGGTGACATCACCGACCCTCTCCACGGTGACGTCGGCTGGGGGGTACCTGGCGCTGATCGCCGGGTCGAATGCGTAATGGCCCTGGCGCGGGAACACGGTGGTGAGGCGCTCGCCCCAGGTCGTTTTCATCGCCGCCAGGATCCTGAGCTTGTCGTCCACCATGACGTACTGGCGGGCCGGGTAGTGCTGCTCCACCTCGGCCAGCATTTGCTCCTTGTGGACATAGAGGAGGACCCGGCCGGCGACGGCATCCCAAAGGCCCGAGCGCTGGATCTTGCGGGGCTGGAACACGACGTCGCCATCCGACAGGATGACCGTGGGGCCGAAGCGGCCGAGGTGGGCCACCGCAGCGAGCGCACCGGGATAGAGCCGCTCGGCGAACGGGTAATCGATGAGGAATCTCGACATCAGCAGCAGCCGCTGCGCGTCGGGGCCGCCACCGATCTCGGTGTCCCGGCGATAGCGCTGCAAGGCGCCGAGGTAATCGGCGTAGCCGAGTTCGCTGCGCAAGTCTTCGAAGATGGCCCAGTAGCGGCTGGCGCTGGCGACGCCGAACTCGCGCTCGAGGTGGCTCCGCAGGTCGACCACGACCCGGTCGTTGTCGAGCAGCGTGTTGTCGACATCGAGCAGGAACACCACTTCGGCTGTCATGCGCACGGCTCCGCCGCTTCCGGCCGCTCCGGTCCCGGGTTGTGCCAGCCGATAGGGCCGGCGACGAGAGCGTCGGCGCCCCTGGGGCCCCAGGTGCCCGGCTGGTAGGTCAGTGCCGGATGATGGTTGGCCAGCACCGGCTCGACCACCGCCCAGGCGGCCTCGACCGCGTCCTGGCTGGTGAACAGGGCGCCGTCGCCGGCCATCGCATCGCCGAGCAGCCGCTCGTAGGGCGACTCGTCCTTGGGAATGTGCTCGCAAAGGTAAAGCTCGCGCTGGTCGCCGACAAATTCACGGCCGGGGTGCTTGACCCGCGCTGCCAGTGCGATCGCGGACACCGGTTGCAGCCGGAACCTGAAATAGTTGGCGCGGCCATCGACGGGGTGCGAGTCGTCGAACAGCTTTTGCGGCGGCGGGCGCAACTGCACCAGCACCTCGGCCACCGTGTGCGGGAGCATCTTGCCCGAGCGCAGGTACCACGGCACCCCGGCCCAGCGCCACGAATCGATGTGCAGGCGCACCGCGCAGTAGGTTTCGACATCGGAGTCGGCTGCCACGCCTTTTTCCTGGCGATAACCGGCGTATTGCCCGCGCACCACGTCGTCGGGCGCTAGCGGGCGCATGGCGCGCAAGACGCCCGCCTTGGCGCTGTGCACCGCGCCGAAGCCCTGGTAGGCCGGAGGCTCCATCGCCAGCAGCGCCACGATCTGGAACAGGTGATTCTGGATGACGTCGCGCAGGCAGCCCGCGGATTCGTAGAAGCCGCCGCGCTGGCCGATGCCGAAGTCTTCGGCCAGGGTCACCTGCACACTGGCGACGTGGTCGCGATTCCAGATCGGCTCGGGAAAGGAATTGGCGAACCTGAAATACAGGATGTTCATGATCGCCTCCTTGCCCAGGTAGTGGTCGATACGGAAGATCGACGGCTCCGGGAACACCGAGTGGGCGATCGCATCGAGTTCGACCGCCGAGGCCAGGTCGCGCCCGAAGGGCTTCTCCACGATGAGGCGGGCGTCCCGCGCGATGCCGGCGGCACCCAGACTCTGGATCACCGTCTCGAACAGCGAAGGTGGAATCGCCAGGTAATAAGCCGGCCGCTGCGAGCCGGCCAGCGCGGCCTTCAGCGCCGTGAAGGTGGCCGGGTCCTGGTAGTCGCCGCTGACGTAGCGCAGCAGCGCAACCATCCGATCGAACGCCGGCTTGTCGTCGATCCCGCCTTCGCGCTCCACGCTTTCGCGCACCCGCTGGTGCAACTGATCGGTGCTCCACCGGGTCGAAGCGACGCCGACGACGGGCACGGTGAGCTCGCCCTTCTTCACCATGGCATAGAGCGCCGGGAAGATCTTCTTGCTCGCGAGGTCGCCGGTGAAGCCGAAGATGACGAGCGCATCCGAGGCGGCGGCCCCGGTGCGGTGGGCGGCTACCGGTGCGTTCATTGAGCTTTCTCGGGCGGTTTTTCGACGTGACCGCCGAATTCGTGCCGCATCGCCGACAGCAGCTGGTTGGCGAATTCCGCCTGGCCGCGCGACGTGAAGCGTTCATACACGGCCGCGCTGAGCACGGGGGCCGGGACCGCTTCGTCGATGGCCGCCTGCAGCGTCCAGCGGCCTTCGCCCGAGTCGGAAACCCGGCCGCCGTAGCCTTCGAGCTGCGGATTCTTCAGCAGCGCGCCGGCCGTCAGGTCGAGCAGCCAGGACCCGATCACGCTGCCGCGGCGCCAGACTTCGGTGATGTCCGGCAGGTTCATCTCGTACTGGAAGTGCTCGGGATGGCGCAGCGGCGTGGTCTCGGCATCCTTGGCGAAACTGCGCTTGCCGATGTTGGCGTGGCGCAGGATGTTCAAGCCCTCGGCGTAGGCCGCCATGATGCCGTACTCGATCCCGTTGTGAACCATCTTGACGAAGTGGCCGGCGCCCTGCGCTCCGCAATGCAGGAAGCCCTCCTCGACGCCCGCAACCTCGCCCTTGCGCCCGGGCGTGCGATCGGCCGCGGCCACGCCCGGCGCCAGCGCGCGGAAGATCGGATCCAGGTGCGCCACGATCTTCGCTTCGCCGCCGATCATCAGGCAGTAGCCGCGATCGAGCCCGGCCACGCCGCCGCTGGTGCCGACGTCGAGGTAGTGAAGTCCGGCCGCCTCCAGTTCCCCGGCGCGCCGGATGTCGTCGTGGTAGTAGGAGTTGCCGCCGTCGATGACGATGTCGCCGGGGTCCAGGTGCGCCACCAGATCCTTGAGCACCGGGTCGACCACGCCGGCCGGCACCATCAGCCAGATCGCCCGCGGCCGGGTCATCTTGGCGGCCAGTTCGGCCAGCGAGTCCGCAGCGGCCAGGCCCTGTTTGCGCATCGCGGCAACCGCGGCCGGCTGGGCGTCGTGGACGATGCACTGGTGACCCTTGCCCTCCAGCCGCCGCACCATGGCAGCGCCCATTCGACCCAATCCGATCATTCCGAGCTGCATTGCTTTCTCCGGTACCGTGACATCGATCATGCTTCGCGCCAGACGCCGACGACAACCGAATGCCTCCGGCCGTCGCCAGCCATCGCTATCGTATCGTCCAATGTCACTCGGCAATCAACGCGGTATGCCTGCAGGGTCGTCCACCCGATGCTCGCCAGCCGGCACCTCGCGGCGCAAGGGGATAAACGCCCTCGTCGCGGTAGGACGTGTCCCACGGCAAGCACGGTGGAGCTGGGGGCAAACGCGCGTTGGGGATGGGGTTTGCCTTCGGAAGGGCCACAAGGAAGGCCAGACCGCCCACAATGGGCGATACGAGGCCAATCATGAATGCGGGTTATCCCAATCCCCTGTACCTGCTGCCGTTCGACCATCGCCATTCGTACGTGTCCGGAATGTTCGGCTTCAAGCCGCCGCTTGCGCGGGCGGAGCATGACAAGGTCGTCGACAGCAAGCAGGTCATCTACGAAGGCTTCCGGCAGGCCCTGGCGCAAGGCGTTCCGACAGAATGTGCCGGCATCCTCGTCGACGAGGAATTCGGTGCCGATATCCTGCGCGATGCCGCGGCGCACGGAAATGTCACTGCGCTGTCGGTCGAGAAGAGCGGATCGGAGGAGTTCGAGTTCGAGTACGGCCCGGCGTTCGCGGAACACATCCGGCTCTTCCATCCGACTTTCGCGAAGGTGCTGGTGCGCTACAACCCTCAAGGCGATGCGGCGCTCAATGGGCGCCAGACGGCGCGGCTGAAGGAGCTGTCCGATTACTGCCGAAGGGCGGGGCCGCGATTCATGTTCGAGTTGCTGGTGCCGCCGACTCCCGCACAGATGGCAGGCGTGCAAGGAAACCAGCAGACCTACGATTCGGACGTGCGTCCGGGATTGATGGTGCAGACCCTGCAGACTCTGCAGGACGCTGGGGTCGAACCCGATGTCTGGAAGATCGAAGGGCTCGATCGCCGGGAGGATTGCGAGCGATTGGTCGCCACTGCGCGCCGTGGCGGACGGCGCGAGGTCTGCTGCATCGTGCTGGGCCGCGGCGCCGACGAAAGCAAGGTGGTGACCTGGCTTGAGACAGCCGCCGCGGTGACGGGTTTCATCGGCTTCGCAGTCGGACGCACGTCGTTCTGGGATGCGGTCAGGGACTTCGAGGACCAGCGGGCGACGCGGCAGGAAGCCGTCTCGCGAATCGCCCGGCGCTACCTGGAATGGGTGGCCGTGTTCCGGCGAGCCGCTGCAACCGACCATCTCGAAGACCTCCTGGACGAGGCGGGCGCGGAGAGCTTTCCGGCCAGCGATCCCCCGGCCGTCACGCCACGCCGCCTTGCCCGGTCTTGACTTGCGTCAACAGCAAATCCGCAAACCGGCGCATCCTTCGGGTATTGCAAGGTGTCTTCCTCGGCGGGGTTCTCCAGCCCGCCTCTCTCCGCCCCCTGTCGCAGGCAAGCACAGGGGGCTTTTTATTGGGTCAGCGGCAAATCGCGAGCACCGTGTCCGGCTGGTCGGCCCCGCGCGAGCGCTCCTGGCGGAAGACGTCGGACGGCAGTTGCGCGACGAATGCCGCGGCCGGCAGGGTCACGCGGTGGATCGCCGGGCTGGGCAGGTAGCCATGGGTTACATGGGCCTCGCGGTACACCGCGCCGTACCAGACCGGCAGCGGCGCCAGGCCGGCGACGGCGGTGCTCAAGCGCACGTCGGAGCGCCACAGCCGCAGCACCTCCCTTTGATCTTCGGGCCCTGCAGCGCGCACGAATACCCGGCGCGAGGCGAGGCCCCGATCGAAGCGTGGCAGCACCGGATGGTCCGCCAGCGCCGTGTGCGGCACCAGCCAGGCCAAGGCATGTTCCAGTGACCAGTCCGGCGCCGGCTGCCAGCCCGCGCCGGATGCGAGCGCGGCGATGTCGTCATCGCGGCAGGCCCATTGCAGCGCGAATGGTTCTTCGGATTCGCCGGCCACGTCCAGGCGCCGCGCCGGCAGGTCGCGCCAGCCGGCATCGAGCCACTGGCTGGCGGTCGTCAGCCTCACGCGGTCGACCACGGCATAACGCTTCAGGTCGGCGCCGGAGTGCATGCGGTTCCACACGGTGCCGAACAGCGCGAGCGCCACCGCCACCAGGAGCATCAGTTGGCGCGGCCGGAAATCTTCCTGCACGCCGCGATGGGTATAGACCATGGCCAGGATGGACACCCAGGCCACGCCCAGGCTGATGCCGCCCACCACGTCGGAGAGCCAGTGGGCCCCAAGGTACAGGCGCGAAAAGGCCACCAGCGCCACGTACAGGGCGGTCAGCGTCGCGATGATCAGCCGGGTGTGCATCGTCTGCCGCCGCGACAGCAGGAAGGCCAGGAAACCCAGCATCACGGTGCTCACCACGGCATGGCCGCTGGGAAAGGAGAACTGTTCGACCCCGGTGTAGAGGTCGAGCGGGCGATGCCGTCCCAGGGTGAACTTGAGCAGTTGCACCAGCACCTCGCCGAACGCCGCGACGCCGATCCAATAGGCCGCCGTGTGCCAGCTGCGGCGCCACCCCAGCCACAGCGTCACGGTCACGGCCAACGGCAACAGCACGCCGACGCTGCCCATTTCGGTGATGACGATCATGACCCGGTCGATCGCCTCGGTGCGCAGTTGCTGCAGGAAATGAAATACCGCCAGGTCCACCTGCACCAGCGTGTCTTTCGCCACCACGTCTTCCAGCACCCCCAGGAACAGCCAGCCGGTCGCCAGAATCAGCACGGACGCGAACAGCAAGGCATGGGAGTCGGGCCGCGCCGGGTCCAGCAGGGCCAGGGCCGCGCGCGCCGCCAGGCTGTCACGCCCGCGCGAGTCCGCCACCACATGATCGCGCAGGTGCTGGGCCCAGGGCACGACGAATCGCAGGGCGGTGGTCATCAGCCACACCACGCCCCAGGCCAGCGCCGCTAGCAGCAGCACGATGAGCGCCAACCGGCCGCTGACGGCTTCGGCCACGTGCAGCGACACGCCGAACAGCACGCCCGGCAGGATGTGCACCGGCGCCCACAGCAGCGCCGACGCGATGTTGATGGGGTAGAAGCGGCTGCGCGGCATCCGGCCGAAGCCGGACAACAGCGGGACGAAGGCGCGCACCGGCGCGACGAAGCGTGCCAGCAGGATGCTCTTGCCGCCGTGGTCCCGCAGGAAAGCCTCGGCCCTCGCGATCGGCCGGCCAAAGCGCCGGAAGGCGGGCCAGGCCCGGATGGTGGCTTCGCGCGATCGGCCCAGCTCGTAGCTCAGGCCGTCACCGAGCACGGCCCCGGCCACGGCGGCGGCCAGCGTGATCCAGAGTTCGAGGGCGCCGGCCCCGATCAGCGCACCGGCCGCGAACATCACGATCGCGGCCGGAACGATGGCGCCGATCAGGGCCAGCGATTCCGCGCAGGCGACGGCGAACACCGCCAGCAGCGCCCAATGCGGATGGCTACCGATCGCGTCCAGCAAGGAATGCATCTGGCCTTTCAATTCGCCGGCTGGTGCCGACCGATCCGGGCGTCGATGCAGCTGGCTGTCGCCGGTCAGTGCATTTGGCCGGTGCCGTTCCTCAGTTGCTGCATGAGGTTCGTCATGCTCGCTGCCGACACGCCGGACTTGTTGAGACCGGAGTTCATGAAATCCGTCATCGCGGTCGCGAGTCCCGCCCGTCCGGCGTCGGACTGCATCATGGCGGAGCCCGTGGCGCCTGTTCCCGTTCCCGTTCCCGTTCCCATCATGCCACCGCCCGTCGCCGACGTGCCGCCCATGCCGCCCCCCGACATGCCGCCCATGGTCACGGCGGCGCCGGAAGCCTTTCCGTCGATCACGCCGTCCGAGGCATCGTTCATCATGGCCGTGACGAAGCCCGACGAGCTGGTCATGCCGGCGCCCTTCGCGTACTGGGACATTGCGGCCAGGGTCATGCCGTAGTTCATCATGTCCGGCGTCGCGCCAGTGGCCGAACCGGGCACCAGCGGATTGATCGGCTGGGTATGCACGATGTCGTGCACCATGAAATAGTTGCCCACCGCCGTGTTGGCGGCGGCGATGTTGGCGTCGGTCAATCCACCGGGCATGCGCTGGGCCATCGCCTGCGCCATCGCGGTGAGCGGAGTCACTGCCACACCGCTGACCGTGGTCCCGGCGGCAATCGTCGGCAGCACCGCGGTCATCATGTCGCCGGGTCCCATCGCCATCGGGGACCCGGTGGCCTCGTCGGTATAGGTGCCGCCATTCATCTGCAGCATCACCGGGCCGGCGTAATTGCCCATGGGCATCGTGAAGGCGCCGTTCACATCCGTGGTGGTGCTCGATATCGGGGCGCCCATCACGCCGCCGCTCACAGCGAAGGCCTGGACGGTGGCGCCGCTTACCGGACCTTTGACGACGTTGCCGCTCATGCTCGTGCCTTGAGCGGATGGCGTTGTGGCATCGATGCCGCCGCCGCTGCTGACGCCGCTGCTGACGCCGCTGCTGCCGCTGCTGCCGCTGCCGCCGCCGCCGCATCCGGCCAGCAGCAATGCGGCCACTGTCGTCAAAGCGAAGGGAAGGAATCTCGCAAGTGTGTGAGTACGTGTCATGATAATTTCCTGTTCAAAAAGTCAGTCATCAAATCTGTCCGCTGGAGCCGGCCATCTTTTGCACCAGCGGTGCAACGTCGGTGGCGGTGAGGCCGGATGCGTTGGCGGGCGACGCAGCGAAATTGGTCATCGCCGTGGCCAGGCCGCTGGTTCCCGCTCTGGGCGACATCGGGGAGTTGCCCATCATTCCGCCCATCGTCATGGAGATGGGGCTGGAACCCTTCCTGCCGTCCATCATTCCGTCGGATGCATCGCTCATCATGGAGGTGACCATCGCCGATGCATTGGCCATGTTGAGCGACTTGGCGTACTGCGACATCGCCGCGAGCGTCATGCCGTAATTGCGGGCGTCCGGGCCGGCGCCGGCGCCCGAGCCCGGTACCAGTGGATTCATGGGGTGGACGTGCAGGATGTCGCTGACCGAGAAGTAGTTGCCCATCGCCGCATTGGCAGCGGCGATGTTGGCATCCGTCATGCCGCCGGTCATTTGCTGCGCGCGGGTCTGCGCCATGGATGTGACCGGCGTGACCTGGACGCCGCCGGCGGCCGCTCCGGTGGCCGCCGACGGCAGCACGGCCGTCATCACATCGCCGGCAGCCATGGTCATGAGCGCGCCGGTGGCTTCGTCCCGGTAGGTTCCGGCGCCGGCCTGGAGCATCACCGGCCCCGTGTAAGAGGCCATGGTCATGGAGAAGTCGCCATTGGCATCGGTGGTGGCAGAGCCGATCTGCGCACCGGGCTGGCCGGCGCTGACCGCGTAGGCAATGACGGTCGCGCTGGCCGCCGGGCCCTTGATCACCGAGCCGCTGATGCCGGTGCCGCCCGAGCCGACGTCGATGCCGCCGCCGCCTCCACACGCGGTCGCCATCAACAACGTCATGGCGATCGCGCTGAGCAGCGGGATTCTGGAAGACCGGGACTTGGACATTGGATGACTCCCTGAAGGTGTTGACGCGATGGAATTAGGGTTGCTGATCCGGTGCGTGATAGAAATACATGCCGACGCGGACACGGTGCTCGGCGCCGTCCTGGCCCGCGTCCTTGTCGCTCAATGCGGTGGCCTTGCGGACAATTTCGTCGAATGCGCCTTGCCAGACTTTGCGGGCCAGGACGCTCATCTGCTCGACCGATTGCGGCCGCAGGTTGTTGGCGTAGATGCTTTGTTCCAGCATGGGGGGCGTTGCGCCCAGCACGTTCTGGACGGCTGCGGCGAGATGGTCGCCGACGTTGTCGGACAGAAGTTGCAGCATCTCGGGCGTTCCGTCTCTGGGTACGAATGCGTCCACGCAGAGGCGCACCCGGTCGTCGTCACTTTCCGACGCTCCGGCTATCAGTTCGGCCACGCCCAGCCGTATCAGCTCCTGCAGGACGGTGCGCGGGTGCACATCGTTCGACACCGAAGCGGCCAGCGACTCGAATGTTCCGGGCCCGCCCTTGCGGTCGAGCACCCTGGGGCGTCCCTTGGCGTCGCAATATGCGGGATCGGTGGACCAACGGGTAAACAGGGTCATCACCGCGCCGAAGGTCTTGGCCTGCGGACGGGGCCGCCCCGCCGAGCGCCACTCGCGCACGTCCTTGCGATGGATGCCGGTCAAGGTGCTCACGCTGGAGTCGTTGAGTCGGACGGAACTGTCCAGGAGAACACCGGGGGCCACCTCAAGCAGGGCCTTCTTGAGTTCGATCGAAAGCCGCTGGTAAGTCACGCCCTCGCGCAGCAGCAGCGGCAGCAGCGGCGTCAGCACCTGCATGGCGGCGGCAAGGGTCAGGTCAGCGCGTGATTCGGAAGAGGACATGGTCTCGGATGGCTCAAATGGGAAGGTATCCCATATTTCGGGAACGCCACTGACGTAGGTCAAGAACCGGCTGAAACGTGGGACAGAGAGACGAGATCGGCGGTTCGCGCCGCTGGGTTCGCTACCGCACATACGCGGCGCCGATGAAGGCTCAGAGTGTCCTCACCACCATTGGAGTTCACGGCCATGTTCCTTCGCACTTTCGCAATCGCCGCTGCCACCAGCACCTTTGCCCTGGCCGGCTTGGCCCAGGCACCCGCCGGCCACGCTGCGCATCACCCACCAACCGCGACCTCCGCCGCCGGTGGCATGCCGATGGCGGGGCAGGCCGACGCCATGGCCGGCATGGATGAGCAAATGAAGGCGATGCACGAGATGCACGAAGAGATGACGCAGGCCAAGACACCGGAGGAGCGCAGCGCCTTGATGGACGAGCACATGAAGGCCATGCAGGATGGGATGGCCATGATGGACAAGGATGCAATGCCCATGATGGGAGCCAATGGAATGCCGATGATGGGCAAGGGCGACATGAAGGGCAAGGCGCCCAACATGGCCATGCGCCAGGCCATGCTGGAAAAGCGCATGGACATGATGCAGTCGATGATGCAGATGATGATGATGGACCACATGCAGCAGCACGCGCAG